>JAFGNI010000365.1 GCA_016927095.1 Anaerolineae bacterium
AGAGTAGGTCATTGCCAAGAAGCTCTTTTTGTTAGGTGCTTCCCCTGTATCACCGACGGCTCGGTCTACCCGAGCCGTCTTTTGCATGGCCAGAGCTTTCCCGCTTATCGGCCCCAGCCTTGACTTCTCCCGGCATTTCCTGTTGCCAAACGCCTCTAGCCCTCTATAATTCTATCAGTACACGCTCTTGGCGCGCTGACCTGGCCTCTTGAGCGTCTACGGTATCTCTAGCAGGAGGGTCTATGAGTGAGCAGGAGCAGCGAGACCAAGTGCCTCCCACCGTCCCGTTGGAGCATAGCCCATCCCCTGTGGACACGGTTGGCTCTTCCGTAGACCGTTCCCAGTCCCCAGAGATCGATGTCGCGCCGGCGCCGCGTCGCCGGCGCCGGATCAACCTGGATGGCATTGTCTGGGCTGCGATACTGATTTGGGCGGGGCTGGTGCTTCTTGCAGATAGCTTCGGCTATCTCAGTGCGTTGGGGATTCGCGGTTTCGACCTATCGTGGGATATGCCCTTTCGCCCGGCTGTCTGGACGCTGGTCTTCCTCGGCGGCGCGATCCTGATCGGGCTTGATATCGTCATCCGACTTGCCGTACCGAAGTACCGTCGCAACGTCTTGGGCTACGTGATCCTCGCCATCGTCAGCCTATCCCTGGGGTTGGGCCGCCTTGCCCTGATGTGGCCACTGATTCTGGTCGCCTTGGGCGTGGCGCTGCTGCTGAAGCGGTATCGATCATAGAGGCGCTATCGAAGCACTGACACACCGATTTCCATCATCACCTTCTGAGAGGAGCCGAACTGTGGGACAAGGTAAGAAAGCTCTGGTTATTGGGGCGGGACTTGGTGGGATCGCTACGGCCGGGCGTCTAGCGCGCCATGGCTACGACGTTACGGTATTGGAAAAGAACAACCGCCCCGGTGGCCGGTGCGATCAGTTGGTTCGCGATGGTCACCGCTTCGATACCGGCGCCACGCTCTTCCTGATGCCGGAGATCTTTGCCGAGACCTACACGGCTCTGGGCGAGGAGATGGATGAGCACCTCGACCTCAAACGTATCGACCCAACCTACAGTGTCTGCTTTGACGACGGCGTCGAGATCTCCATTACCTCGAATCTCAATGAGATGCAGGCCCAGCTCGAGCCCATTGAGAAGGGCAGTCTGCAGGCCTTGCTTCGTTATCTGGCTGAGGGGACCAACAACTACCACAAGTCCGTCAAGTACTTCGTCGGTCGCAACTTCTATAACATCTTCGAGTACTTCAGCCCGAAAAACTTCCCCCTTCTCTTCGAGCTAAAGGCCTTGGTCAAGCACTACAATCGGGCATCGCGCTTCTTCAAGGATCCTCACCTGCGCGCTGCGTTCACGTTCCAGGATATGTACCTCGGCCTCAGCCCTTACGACGCGCTTGCCACCTACTCCCTCCTCCAGTACGCCGAGATGGTGAACGGCGTCTACTTCCCCGTGGGTGGGTTGTACGAGAGCATCCTCACATTGGTCCGGATCGTTGAGAACCTGGGCGTCACGTTCCGGTACAGCGCTCCGGTGGCTAAGATCCTGGTCGATGGACAACGCACGAAGGGTGTGGTATTGGCGGGGGGCGAACAGCTCGACGCGGACATTGTCATCGCCAACGCCGACCTTCCCTACGTCTATCGCGAGTTGCTGCCCGACGATCCGGCGGTGAAGCGTCTCGATCGTCTCAAGTACACCTGCTCGACGATCATGTTCTTCTGGGGCACCGACAAGGTCTACCCCGAGATTCAGCATCACAACGTCTTCCTCTCCAGCGACTACAAGGGGAGTTTCGATCGCATCTTCAAAGGACATGGGTTGCCGCAAGATCCCAGCTTCTACGTCCACGCTCCGGCACGCACCGACGATTCCGCGGCTCCGGAGGGGCAGGACTCACTGGTTGTGCTGGTCCCCGTCGGGCATCTGGACGACGACAAGCCCCAGGACTGGGAGGCCCTCATCGATCATGCCCGCTCTACTGCGCTGGATCGCCTGCGCACGCAGCGCGGCATTACCGATCTGCCGGAGCATACCAAATTCGAGGTCGTCTATACACCGCACACGTGGCAGGGACTCTACAACCTGGACAAAGGTGCCGCCTTCGGCTTCAGCCACAACTTCTTCCAGGTTGGCTATCTTCGCCCGCAGAATCGTCACCGCCGCTACAAGAACCTCTACTTCGTCGGGGGCAGCACCCATCCCGGCACCGGCCTGCCCATGGTGCTGTTGTCCGCGCGCCTGACGACGGAGCGCATCCTACACGACGCGTCATAGCGGTCAGCGATCAGCCATCAGCTGACAGCGGTCAGTCAGGAGAAAGGAGTAGGAAGTAAGGAGTAAGCTTGACTCTAGGGGCAATCGACGTTTACTCCTTTCTCCTGACTTCTTTCTTCTGCTCCCTACTGATCGCTGCTCTCCCTTGACACCCTCAACTCCTGGCAGTAGAATGCTGTTAGCGCTAACGTTAACGCTAACATGCCCGTGTCTGGTGCCTTGGATCCCGGAGGGATGCCTGCCGTGTCCGATCGTGATCGTGTGACGATGGCTGATGTGGCCCGAGAAGTCGGTGTGTCGATGATGACCGTCTCCCGCGTCATCAACGACAAAGGAGATGTCAGCTCTGCCACCCGGCAGCGGGTCCTGGACGCCATCGAGCGGCTCAGCTACCGTCCCAGCAGCATTGCCCGGGGCCTCGCCACGCGCCGCACCGGCACCCTTGGCCTCGTCGTGCCAGATGTGGCTAACCCCTTCTTTGCTGAAGTCGCTCGAGGGGTCGAACACGTCGCCTACGCCGAGGGATACAACGTCTTCCTCTGTAACACCGATGAGGATCCCGAACGCGAGCTGGATGTTCTCGGTTCGCTGGAGGAGAAACGCGTTGACGGTATCGTCCTGTGCAGTTCGCGTCTGGAGACGGCGGATTTGGAGCTCGTGATTGCTTCCCACCCGGCGGTCGTGCTGCTGAACCGCCGGCTGAACGGAACGGGTGACCCAGTCCACGCGGTGCTCGTGGACGACGAGCTTGGCGGGCGGTTGGCTACGGAGCACCTCCTGAGCAGAGGCCACCGGGCCGTCGGATTTCTATCCGGACCGCCGGGCTCGCGAAGTGGTCATGGTCGTCTGCTGGGGCACCGCGCCGTTCTATCTCAGGCTGGTGTGCCCTTCGAGGAAGCGTGGGTGCGTAACTGTGCCCCGGTGGCGGATGCCGGTCGTGATGTCGCCACCCAGTTGCTCAGCGATCATCCCGAACTCACTGCCCTGCTCTGTTACAACGATCTCGTTGCCGTTGGGGTGTTGCGCGCTGCTGCGGAGTTGGGTCGTCGAGTCCCGAGCGACTTGGCCGTCGTCGGCTTCGACGATATTCCCTTGGCAGCGCTGGTGACGCCCCCGCTGACGACCTGTCGCGTTGCTCGATGCGAACTTGGTGTCCGGGCTGTGGATCTCCTGCTGCGCCAGATTGCCGGCGCACCGATGATCGAAGAGACTGTCGTCCTGGAACCCGAGTTAGTCGTTCGGGAAAGCGCGCCATAGGAGTGACAGACGTCCTAGGACGGCGTATGCGCCACGGACGGGAGTCCTTCAGATGACAATGGTGTCGAATGGTCTCGAATCGCCAACTATCGTTCACTACAGAGCCTCTAGGAGAAGCCAATGACCAAGGAGTGGAAGCTGGATCCTGACCGGTATTTCGATCCCAACCCGTCACAGCGCCGAATCGCGCGCGAGCTTTACGAGACCGTCGCAGCCCTGCCGATTGTCAGTCCCCACGGTCACGTGAGCCCTCAGCTCTTCGCCGATGTGGACGCTACCTTCGGGACGCCCACCGACATGTTTATCATCCCGGACCACTATGTCTTCCGCATGCTCTATTCGCAGGGCGTGGCGCTGGAGGACCTCGGCGTGCCCCGCGTCGATGGCGGGCCCGTGGAGGCCGATCACCGGAAGATCTGGCAGATCTTTGCGGACCACTTCCATCTCTTCCGGGGGACACCGAGCGGTGGATGGCTGCGCCAGGAGCTCTTTGAGGTCTTCGGGATCCGGGAGAAGCTCACGGGTGAGACAGCGCAGTCGATCTACGATCAGATCGAGGCGAAACTGGCAACACCGGCTTTCAAGCCCCGCCAGCTGTTCGAGACGTTCAATATCGAGGTCTTGTGCACGACCGATGCGGCGAGCGATACGCTGGCTCACCATCAGGCCATCAAGGATTCGGGCTGGTCTGGCAAAGTGGTTCCCACCTTCCGTCCTGACGCCGTGGTGAACCTCGATGCGCCGGGATGGCAGCAGAACCTGCAGGCCCTTTCGG
>JAFGNI010000366.1 GCA_016927095.1 Anaerolineae bacterium
CGGCGGAGGCCCTCAAGGGCGCGGCACGTCCACGTATCCATACGGGGTTAGGCGTCTCTGATGTCCACGTCCTCCAGAAGCTGCGTACAACGCATGAACGCGCACTCGAAATGGGCGTTGAAGCCGTTCGCTATGCCCGGAGATTCGTGGACGACGTGCAGTATTACACTGAGGATGCGGGACGCGCCAATCCTGAGTACCTCTACCGGGTGCTGGAAGCCGTCATCGACGCTGGCGCCACTGTTATCAACATCCCCGATACTACGGGCTACACCTCTCCTGAGGAGTTCGGCGCGCTGATCAGGGGCATCCGAAACAACGTCCCCAACGTCGACAAAGCCGTCGTCTCGGTCCATTGCCACAACGACCTCGGCATGGCCACGGCCAACACACTGGCGGCGGTGCGCAATGGAGCTCGGCAGGTTGAGGTTACCGTCAATGGCATCGGCGAACGCGCGGGGAATGCCTCGCTCGAGGAGGTCATTATGGCGATCAAGACGCGCCACGACCTCTTCGGCATCAGCGTCGGTATCGATGCGACGCGGCTGTACCCGGTCAGCCGCCTGGTGAGCAACTTGACCGGCATTCCGGTCCAGCCAAACAAGGCCATCATCGGCTCCAATGCCTTCGCCCACTCGTCGGGTATCCACCAGGATGGGGTCCTGAAAGAGCGCACGACCTACGAGATCATCAATCCTCGGGAAGTCGGCGTGCCTGACTCAGCCATCATTCTTTCCGCGCGCTCTGGGCGCCACGGGCTACGCCACCGCCTCGAGGAGCTGGGATATACACTAGACGACGAGCGGTTCGAAAAGGTCTACCGTCGCTTTCTGGAGGTAGCCGACAAGAAGAAGACCGTGGAGACCCGGGACCTCGAGGCCATCGTCTCCGACGAGGTCGAGGTCTTTTTCAAGGAGAGCTTCCACCTCGATCAAGTGCAGGTGTCGTGCGGCGATCACAGTATCCCTACAGCGACCGTCCGGATCACCGGCCCTGATGGCACGGTCTATTGCGATGCCGACCACGGCACGGGACCGGTCGATGCCGTCTACCGCGCGATCAACCGCGTCATTGGTGAGCCCAACGAGCTCATCGAGTTCTCGATTGAGGCTATCACCGAGGGTGTCGACGCAGTTGGCCGTGTGACGATCCGCATCCGAGCGCACGAACCGGTCAACGGGGGGGTGCGCACGATCTTCAGTGGGCACGCTGCGGATAACGACATTGTCGTTGCCTGCGCCAGAGCCTACATGTTCGCGCTGAACAAGCTCATTGCAGCACGGACCGACGCTTTGCACGCCTAGTCGGCGCCCAGTGTAAGGCGTCTCCAGGTACAAACGCAAGAACGGGAAGGAGAGAGAGGATGAAGACCAACAACGCAGAAACACCGGTTGAGGATGAGGTATCGGAGGGCGGCGATCAGCCAGCAGCACGCCCCGAGAAACACTGGGAGTCATTTCCACAGCCGGCCGATTGTTCGGTCAAGTGGGACTTCGAGGGCCTGAGCCGTCCTCCGCGCGCGCGCGATCGGGGCGAGGTCGTTGCGGCAGCGTCGAGCGAGCTAGGTAGCCGGGAGAGCTAAGTGGGACATACACTCGCAGAGAAAATCATCGCAGCGCATGTTGCTGGGCCTGACGGTAGCACTGGCGTCGAGTCCGTCAGCCCTGGCGACCTGGTCGAGGTCGCTGTCGACATCGTGCTTTCGAATGATATCACCGCGCCTATCGCCATGCGTGAGTTCGAGAAGCTTGGCGTTGACCGGGTATTCGATCCGGAGAAGATCGTGATGGTGGCGGATCATTTCGCCCCAAACAAGGATATCAAGAGCGCTGAGCAATGCGCGATGATGCGCCGCTTCGCCCATGAGCATAGCCTGCCGCACCACTTCGATGTCGGGAAGATGGGAATTGAGCACGTCCTGCTGCCCGAGAAGGGACTCGTGCTGCCCGGCGACCTCGTTATCGGCGCCGACTCGCACACATGCACCTATGGTGCGCTCGGAGCCTTCGCTACCGGTATGGGGTCCACCGATATCGCGGTTGCTATGGCGACCGGCCAGATCTGGATGCGTGTCCCGGAGACGATTCGCTTCGTCTACACCGGCACGCCGCAGCCCTGGGTGGGCGGCAAGGACCTCATCCTCTACACGATCGGCCTGATCGGCGTGGATGGTGCGCTTTACCGCGCTATGGAGTTCATTGGACCGGTTATCGACGAGCTCTCGATGGCCGGGCGCTTCACGATGGCGAACATGGCGATCGAAGCAGGAGCCAAGGCCGGCCTCTTCGAAGTGGACAGCCTCACGATTGCCTATGTAGAGGGAAGGGCGAAAAGGGACTATCACGTCGTACGCGGCGATGTCGGTGCATCGTACCTCCAGGTCGTGGAGATCGATGCAAGCACGATCGCGCCCCAGGTTAGCCTCCCGCATCTCCCCGAGAACGCCCGCCCCGTTACCGAGGTCCACGATGTGACCATAGACCAAGCGGTCATCGGCTCGTGCACCAACGGGCGCCTTGAGGATCTGCGACTGGCAGCCAACATTCTGTCAGGCCGGCAGGTCCACGATGGTGTCCGCTGTATCGTCATCCCGGGCACGCAACAGGTCTACCTCGACGCCCTCCGCGAGGGCCTGATCGAGACCTTCATCGAAGCCGGGGCTGTAGTGAGTACACCCACGTGTGGCCCCTGTCTGGGCGGCTACATGGGCATTCTGGCCGCGGGCGAGCGTGCCGTCAGCACCACCAATCGCAACTTCCGGGGCCGGATGGGACACCCCGACAGCGAAGTCTATCTCAGCGGACCCGCGGTGGCCGCGGCATCAGCCGTGATGGGTCGCATCGCCCACCCCGAGGAGGTCATGGCATGACGGATCAACGGACAAAGCCGAGTGCCCCGCCTCTGAGCGCACCGCTTCTGAGCGGCAGGGCCTGGAAGTTTGGTGACAACATCAACACTGACGCCATCATCCCGGCGCGCTATCTGAACATGTCAACCCCCGAAGAGCTTGCGCAGCACTGTATGGAGGATGTCGATCCGGGATTCGCCTCCGCGGTGCGTGCGGGCGATATCATCGTGGGAGGCACGAACTTCGGCTGTGGTTCGTCGCGTGAGCACGCCCCACTGGCTATCAAGGGGGCTGGCGTCTCCTGCGTTATCGCCGATAGCTTTGCGCGCATCTTCTACCGCAACGCCATCAACGTAGGGCTGCCGATCCTCGTCTGCCCCGAGGCGGCGCACGACGCTGCCAACGGCGACCTGCTTACGGTCGACCTGCAGGCAGGCCGGATCACCAATAGCCGATCTGGCCAGCTCTATGAGACCTCGCCCTTCCCGCCATTCATTATGAAGATCATAGAAGCGGGAGGGCTCGTACCCTACACACAGGCGAAGCTCAGCACGTAGCGCATTCTGATGAAGAGGGGGACACGATGATGAAGGCGGAGGGCGCTCCAATGCCCCGAATCTGGCTCTATGATACGACGCTACGTGACGGCACCCAGGCAGAGGGCATCTCCTTGTCCGTTGAGGACAAGCTCAAGATCACGCTGCTGCTGGATCAGCTCGGTGTCGCCTACATCGAGGGTGGCTGGCCAGGGTCCAACCCCAAGGATGTGGCTTACTTTGAGCGCGTCCGTGATCTCAACCTGACCAACGCCCGCATCACCGCCTTCGGCAGCACGTGCCGGGTCGGGAGCCAGCCTCAAGATGACGCCAACATTCGGGCTATGGTAGATGCTGAAACGCCGGTCATCGCGCTGGTGGGGAAGAGCTGGACGCTCCACGTTCAGGACGTCCTGCGCACCACCCTCGATGAGAATCTGCGCATCATCCGCGAGAGCACGACATATCTCAAGGCCTGCGGCAAGGAAGTGATTTACGATGCTGAGCACTTCTTCGATGGCTACAAAGCCGACCCGGCCTATGCCCGTGCGACGCTCCGGGCCGCC
>JAFGNI010000367.1 GCA_016927095.1 Anaerolineae bacterium
CAGATTCCCAAGTTGGTTCGTAGACCATCGTCTTCCCTCCGATCTGGAAGCGCAGCGTCACCTTCACATCAAAGCGACCACTGGACGCATGAGTTCACGGTCCGATCGTGGTCGCTCTTGATGTTGGTTAACGAGGCTGCGCGCAGCTATCTGACACCTAGAAGGCTGAGTTCCTCGGCACGGTGACAACTGACGTAATGGCCAGGCTTAAGCTCGCGCAGGACCGGGGTCTCCACGCTGCAGACATCCTTGGCATAGCGACAGCGTGGATGGAAGTAGCAACCGCTCGGTGGATTCGCAGGGTCGGCCACCTCACCCTCAAGTACGATCCGCTCCTTCTCGGAGCGCGGATCCGGCCGTGGCACGGCCGACATCAGCGCCTCGGTGTAGGGATGCAGGGGGTAAGGATAGATCTCGTCGGTGGACGCCATCTCCACCAACTTGCCCACGTACATCACAGCCACGCGGTCGGCGATGTGTCGCACGACGCTCAGGTCGTGGGCAACGAAGAGATAGGTCAGCCCCCGTTCCCCCTGGAACTTGCGAAGCAAGTTGAGGATCTGTGCCTGCACCGAGACGTCCAACGCCGAGACCGGCTCATCGCAAACGATCATGCGGGGATCCAGAGCCAACGCCCGGGCAATACCGATCCGCTGTCGCTGGCCACCGCTGAAGGCATGGGGATACCGCCGCAGGCACTCGGGCCGCAGTCCGACCGACCTGAGCAGCTCCGCGACCCGGTCCTCCAGCGCCCGACCGCGCATACCTTGGTTGATGACCAGGGGCTCGCCCACCAGTTCCAACAGCGTCATCCGTGGGTTCAGCGAGGAATAGGGGTCCTGGAAGATGATCTGCATCTGTTGCCTAACTCGATTCAGCTCCTCCATATCCAATGCGCGGATGTCGACCCACCCGTCCCGCTGGTCGCGGAAGCGAATCTCGCCGTCTGTTGGCTCGATGGCCCGCAGAATGCAGCGCCCGGTCGTGGTCTTGCCGCAACCGCTCTCACCGACCAAGCCCAGGGTCTCGCCCTCGTTGATATAGAGGCTGACATCGTCCACAGCCTTCACGTGACCAACGGTCTTCCTGAAGAAGCCCTTCTTGATCGGGAAGTACTTCCGCAGGTTTGAGACCTCTAGGAGCCGCTCATCTTTGCGCTCTGCCATACCTATGCCTCCCCTGCCGCCTGGCGGCCCGATGCGGCGTGCGTCTCACCGTCGCCATAGAGCACACAGCGCACAAAGTGCCCCTCCTCTGCCTCTATCCACGGTGGCTCGTATTCCGAACATTCTGGCCTGACGTGCAGACAGCGCGGGTGGAACGGACATCCCTTTGGGACGTTGTACGGATCCGGTACCATGCCCTTGATCGCTTCGAGCCACTGCCGCCGGTCCTCGGTGATCCGTGGGATGGAGCGCAGCAGCGCCTGCGTGTAGGGATGCAGCGGGTTGTAATAGAGCGTATCGACGTCCGCTTCCTCCACCACCTTCCCCAAGTACATCACGACCACGTCATCGGCGATTTCAGCGACCACGCCCAGATCATGGGTAATATAGTGAATGGCCATCCCCATGTCGTCCTGCAGGCGAAGCATCAGGTCGATGATTTGCGCCTCGGTGGTTACGTCCAGCGCCGTCGTCGGCTCATCCGCAATCAGCAGGCTGGGCTGGCAGGAGAGGGCCATGGCGATCATCCCACGCTGCCGCATGCCGCCACTCAGTTCGAAAGGGAAGCTGTCCACCGTGATCGAAGGTCGGGGCATCCCCACGCGGTCGAGCATCTCGATCGCCAGCTCCCGTCCCTCCGCCTTTGAGACCTTCTGATGCAGGATGATATTCTCCATGATCTGGTCGCCCATCGTATGCACAGGCGAGAGAGAGGTCATCGGCTCCTGGAAGACCATCGCGATCTCATTGCCGCGGATCTCGCGGATTTCCGCCCCCTTGGGGTTGAGCTTTGCGAGATCAATCACATCCGCCATCGCGAAGGACTCCCGGTCATCGGCATAACGATAGTAGAGGAGCTCACCCTCGATGATGTCGCCCGGCGGCGGCACAATCCGGAGGATGGACTGCGCCGTGACGCTCTTACCGCATCCGCTCTCACCGACCACCGCCAGGGTCTTGCCACGCTTGATCACGAAGTCCGCCCCATCCACCGCACGCACGGTCCCTTCATCCAGAGGGAAGTAAGTCCTCAGGCTCTTAACCTCCAATAACACCCTATCGGCATCCATCATTCCTCCCATAGGTCCTCCCGTTCACGAATGCGTCCCATCGCGCCTCTGTCGAGCGGCAAGATGGCCAACCTTGGCGGAAGCCAACGTCACTATGCCGTTAACCAGCCCGGCACCGCAATGCCCAACTGGTCGGCGGCGGCACACAGATTGCGCACAGTGCCCTCAGGGAGCGGGATCCCGTCACGCAGGCGCTCCTCACGCACCCGCGCCTCTGGCTCTCCCGGCACCAGGATCTCCTCGATGCCCTCGGCCTTCGGCAACCCCTTGATCGCATCGATAAGGTCATCTATGTGAGCTTTGTATCCATCCAGATCAGTGAAGGTGGCGATGTTCATCGCGGCAACAAAGCTGTTCTGGCTGCGAGCATAAGCGGGATCGCCCGTCAGCTTAGGCGCGATCGCAGGATTCCCCACCAGCAGACCGGTCATACACTCCATCATCATCGCCAAGTCCGACCCCTTGTAACCGCCGAAGGGCAACAGCGTCGCCACCGCGGCTGGCGAGGTCGTCGCGCGTCCCTCTTTGTCCAGCGCCCAGCCCTCTGGGATGTCGATGCCCTTGTCGATGGCCAGCGAGATCTTGCCGTGAGCGGCAACGCTGGAAGCCATGTCGAGCAGCAGCGGCTCGTGACGGCCTGCCGGGGCGCCAATCGAGATCGGGGTATTGTGCAGGCCGCGGGCCCGGGCGCCGTAGGGCGCCATATTCGGCAGGTTGCTCACCGTGGCCAGCCCGATCATACCCTCCTCAACGGCCATCGTCGTGTAGTAGCCCATGGCGCCTTGGTGCGAGGTGTTGCGAATGAGAACCCATCCAATCCCGACTTCCCGGGCCTTAGCGATCGCACGCTTCATCGCGGCCGTCGTGACAACGGGGCCAAAGGCCAGGTCACCATCCACCAGCGCCATCGCCGGCGTTTCCGTCGTCACCCGGATGTCCGGCATCGGGTTCATGCCGCCCTTCTCAATAGCGGCCAGGTAAGACGGGATGCGCAGCACGCCGTGCGAGTCCACACCTCGCAGGTTGGCCCAGACCAACACCTCTGCCTCGATGGCGGCATCGTCCGGCGCGAGCCCGGCCGTCAGAAAGACTTCCTGAGTGAAAGCCTTCAGTGCGGCTCTATCTACGTGTATTGTCACGTGTTCCTCCGTGGTCTCTTTCACCCGATCTCGGGTAAGCAACCTGAGCCGCGGCGCTTACGAAACTCTCCTGCCACGTGCTCACGGCCGAGAGCTGATAGCTGAAGGTCAGGCGCAGTCTTCCCCTAGTTATGATCGTTGGCGTCGTCAGCAGACCAACGGCAACGCTCGCGCTCAGAGCCGGGAGTAAGGATCTGCGGCATCGCGCAGGCCATCCCCGATGAAGTTGAACATCAGCACCGTAATGACCACGAAGATCCCTGGGATCATCTGCCAAGGCCGCTGTGCCACGACGGTGAGTTGCTGTGCGTCCTTCAGCAATGTGCCCCAACTGACCGCCGGCGGCTGGATGCCTAGCCCAAGGAAGCTCAGCGACGTCTCGCCGAGGATCGTGTAGGGGACCGCTAGGGTGATATTAACCAGCAAGTAGCTCATGAAGTTGGGAAGCATGTACCGCCCAATCAACCGGGGAATGGGTGCGCCGTAGACGCGAGCAGCCATAATGTAATCTTCCTCACGCAACGAGAGGAGCTTTCCCCTGACAGCCCGCGCCAGCCCACCCCAACCCAACACTGAGAGGATGAGGGTGATGGCGAAGTAGGTTCGCACCACGGGCCAGTCGCGCGGGATCGCAGCAGCCAACCCCATCCAGAGCGGGATAGACGGCGTCGCGACCATGAAGTCGACGACGCGCATGATCACCTCGTCGACAACGCCGCCGAGATAGCCGGCGATCCCTCCCAGGGTCACACCAAGGAAGAAGGTCAGAATCACGCCCCCGAACCCGATGAACATCGATATCTGCGATCCATAGAGCGTGCGAGAGAAGACATCCCGTCCCAACATATCCGAGCCAAAGAGGAAGACGGGCTGGTCCACCTCTGTACCGAAGAGGCGCCAGTTCAACGTCATGAGCCCAAACAGCTTGTGGGGTCCGGATGGCATGAGGAATCGAATCTTGAAGTACTCCGACTTGTCTTCGACGAATCTCACGCGGAAGGTCTCTGTATCGACTTCACGGACCAACTTGTAGACAAAGGGCCCCACCAATCTGCCCGACTCGTCGAAGATATGTATCTTGGCTGGGGGCGCGATCTCCCACGAACCAAAGCGCTGATTCGTGTCGTAGGGCGCCAGAAGATCCGCAAAAAGGGCAATAGCGTACATCAGCACTAACACAATGATCGCCACCACCGCCGCGCGATGCTTCTTGAACTTCCACCACATCAGCTGCCACTGCGAAGCCGTGTAGAATGTCTCACCCGCCTCTCCGGCACGCTGCCCCGGGACTTCCACTTCCTGTTCCACTTCATCGATCACGTTGGTCATAGTTCACCTACCCCTCTGCGCCATAGCGAATCCGCGGATCGAGCCAAGCCAACAGGATGTCCGAAATCAGTGTCCCAAAGACGGTCAGCACCCCCAGGATCAACACAACACTCCCAGCGAGGTACATATCCTGCGTCAGCGTAGCCTGCATCAGCACCGGGCCGATCATCTGTAGGTTCAGCACAATCCCTACGATAACGCCGCCGTTAATGAGGCCCGGCAGCAGCCAGCCGATGGTGCTGAAGACGGGATTCATCGCAATCCGTACAGGGTACTTCAGCAGCAACCTGGTCTCGGTCAACCCCTTGGATCGCGCCGTGACGACGTACGGCTTGCTCAACTCATCCAGCAGGGTGGCCCGAAGCGTACGGATGAGGCCTGCCGTGCCGGACAAGCCAATGATCACAATGGGCAACCACACGTTTGCAAGAAGATCGAGAAACTTCGCAAACGACCAAGGAGCGTCGCGGAACTCCAGCGAGAAGAGATTCGTGACCATATCGCCCGAGATCAAGAAGAAGAGCCAGGAGATGACCAAGGCCAGCAGGAAACTCGGCATCGCCAACCCTATGAATCCAAAAGTCGTCGCCATGTAGTCGAACCACGAGTACTTGTAGATCGCGGAGAAAATGGCGATGGGAATGGCAAGAAGGTACACCACCAGGAGGCTCGCGAATGAGACGAATATCGTGATCGGCAGGCGCTCTACCAGTAGCTCGTTGACGGGACGCCCCCAAAAAAACGACCGCCCGAAGTTGCCGCGGAGCAGGATGTTCCCAATCCATTTGAAGTACTGGACATAGACCGGCTGATCGAGGCCATACTGTGCCGTCAGCGCTGCGATCTCGGCTTCATTGAACACTTCACCTGCGGCTGTCCTTGCGTTGATGTAGGTCGTGAGATAGTCGCCCGGAGGTAGCTGGATGATCACGAAGGAAATGACCGACAACAGAGCCAACATGGGGATCATAATCACAAAGCGTCGAGCGATATAGGCAAGCATTCGACACGTTCTCCCTTCTCGCAACGCCAGGCAAGAGGCAGCTTCCTGGCAACGTAGTACCCCTGCCCACGGGCAGAGTCTTATCTTTGGAGTGGATCCTAGGTGTCACTGCGTCGGGGCAAACCCTTCGCTAAGCGACACCTAGGACCACACACTATCCTACAAGTGTATTCTTCAGACTGCTGCGTCTAGCCGAACCCGACTACGCCTTGAAGAAAACCTGCTCCTGAGAGAACCAGACCGCCGACGAGCGGCCCGAGTGCGCCATGTTGCCGATCTTGTCCGGAACGATGCAGGGATCAGCAACATCCCGGGCCAACGGGATCATCGGCACGTACTCATCGAGCCAGGCATAGAGGCGCTCCTTGAGGTCTTCACCTTCTTCGGTATTGGGGTTCACCGCGCTCAGCTGGGACTCCAGCTCATACAACTCTATCATCCAGGCCGGGGGTTCCTCGCCTTGCTCACCGTCCGACTTCTGATAACTCTCCCAGGTCTGCGCCCAGTGAATGCGCTGCTCGGGCAGGTAGTCGTTCTTCAGATACGGCCAGTTGCAGTCATCCACCCAGTCGACGGTCGCCTTCAGCTCGTTGGCGTCGCGGCGAGCCGTCCACAGCGTGGTCTCCATCGACTTCGTCGGGGTGTAAAGGCCGACCTCCTCCAGATGGGCCTTGATCACCTCAGCCGGTTTGACGTAGAGGGGATCCAGCCGGACATCGAAGGTGAACTCGAAGCGGTTGCCGTCGGGGCCGATCCGCCAGCCGTCAGCATCCCGCTGATCGAGACCGGCCTCATCCAAGAGGGCATTCGCGCGTTCCAGATCGTACTTCTCAGGGATCCAGGGGTTCGGCTGGCCCATTCCCAGGAAGAGGACCTGGATGATCTCCTCGAAGTTGATCGCGGCGTTGACGCCGTGTCGGAACTCCTTCTTCTGAGCGATCTCGTTCCAGACCGGGTCGATGCTGGTGAGGTTGAAGTACAACGCCACCGGGGCATTGTGATAGACCAGGTCCAGGTTGACAGTATAGGCGTTGTCGGCCTCGTGCTCCTTGTAGAGGGCAACGTCGGTGTGGTTGAGGATCTCGCGGCACCAGTTGATATCGCCGTCGACGATCGTGGATGGGATGTTCTCCACCGTGGAGACGACGACACTCTCCGTCCGGCCCACGTACGGGAGCTGATGGCCCTCAGTATCGACACGCCAGTAGTAGGGGTTGCGCTCCATGATGATCAGGTCATCGGGGTGCTCTACGACGATGTAAGGCGTCAGTACGGGATACCCGATGGCCCGAACGGGGCAGCCGCCGCCGGTGAAGTCACTGTCCAGGGCGAAGCGATACCACTCCTCGTCCGTGAGGCCGGCTTCCATCAGCTTCTCGTGCAAAGCATCCGGATCCGCGAAGTCCTTGTGGAACTGCTCCATATAGTGGCGAGGCTTCATCAGCCACGTGTAGGAGCCCCACAACGATCCCATACCCAGCTGGGTCAGGAAGCGGGCATTCGGCTCGGTGAAGGTGATCTTGACGTTGAAGTCATCAATGATCTCAACATCCATCACGTCACCAGCCGCGCTGTATCCGCCGCGGTAGGCCCGGGCGGTGGTGGCTACCAGCTCAGGATTGAGCTGCCATTGGTGCCAACCAAACTCCACATCTGCCGTGGTGAGGGGCGTGCCATCAGACCATTTCATCCCCTTCCGCAGCGTCAGGTTGTACTCGGTGGCTTCGTCGTTCATGCTCCAGGAACTGCAAAGACCCGGGGTGATGGGGCCGGTGTGATGGGGGGGCGTGTTCAGGAACCACTCATAGGTGCTGTGTTGGCAGGGGTAGGACCAGTCGGCGCGCTGGGTGACGGTGCGCAGGACCTCATCATCCCCCTCGCTATAGCGACCTACCTCCCAGTCGATGTCCTCTTCCCATACACGGCTCCCCGGGCCGACGACGAACGGCTCTAGGGGCAGGCGCTCGTCCACCGGGGGCAGCTCGCCGGCTGCAACCAACGCAGCAAGCTCGGGAGCCTCCTTGTACTTCGAACCTGCAGCAGCGGGGGCTTCTGGCTCCTCGGCTTCCGGCTCCTCCACCACGGGCTCCTCAACGGGCTCTTCTTCGACAGCCGGCTCCTCTACAGCCCCGCCACCACATGCGGTGGCGACAGCACCCGCGGTTGCCAGCGTCGACAAATACAGGAACTCACGTCGCGTGATCTTACGTCGCTCACTCATACTTCGTCTCCTCCTCGAGGAAATGTGAAACTGAGACCAACACCGGTTTGCTGCCCTTCGCAGCGTGCCGACACCATCACTTGCCTGTGCACCTCCTCACTGTGAAATCGTTACCACAGCGTACACTAAAAAGCCGGGGGCCGATAGCACCCCCTCGAGACCCGAGGGCCGCACCTGCACGCTCACAACAGCAAGCGCCAGAGGTAGACCAGCCCCAGGAGCCCTCCCTCCACCCCGAAGAGCCAAGCGATCGTGCGTAGCTTGATGCCCCGGCTGACCATGCGCCGGAAGATCTCTTCGGTCACAACCAAAAACACCAGGTAGACAATCCCGAACGCCACGAAGCCGAATTTGTCGATGGCGCCAAGTGCCCAGGGATCCACGTTCTGGGATCTCAGCGGCAGGTCCACAAGGAACAGCAGCCGCATCTGCAGGATCAGCCAAA
This sequence comes from Anaerolineae bacterium, assembly GCA_016927095.1. The sequence goes on from JAFGNI010000367.1 coordinate 8,374, forward strand.
GCGATAGCGCCGCAGAGGCAAGCCAGATGAGATAGATAAGGATCGTTGACAGTACCTTGTTGGGTTGGCGTTTCGGTTGGGCCATAGACCGGAATCAATCTTATCCATTGACGATAACGTATCGCGACACACCCACCATAGGAAGTGACACAAGTGGGATATTCCGATGTGTGCTTCTGATAGAATGGGTAGAGTATAGCACAAATCTCCGTGCTGTGTCAACAAACTGGAGACATGTGACAGTCCAATGATATACCAGATCCTCCCGGTGTCCAGCCAGATCTCACGCCAACGGCTGTTC
>JAFGNI010000368.1 GCA_016927095.1 Anaerolineae bacterium
ATACCGAGCTCTACCATCACGACGCCCGGCGCCTCCCGCAAGACGGCGGAAGGGACGTCTTCCGTCAGCTGAACAAACATCACGTGACACGCGCTCTTCTTGGCATAGCGCTCGATCAGATAGCGGAAACTGGCGTCATTACCTACAACCATCAGCGTGGGGGTCGGACACGATGTCATACTGACCCTCCCTTGGACTCGTATGAACGCCTCCTCTCCATACTCTAGCACTATGTGGGATAGAAGTCTTCCACTTTTCGGACGCCGTCTTACACATTTAGGACAACTCGCGCGCGGCTGGGTCCCCGCGTTCGCCCCGCTGATAAGCCAGGGGTGACACCCCCAATTCCTGCCGGAATACTCGCGAGAAATACCCTCCACTGGAGAAGCCGACGGCCATCGCGACCGCGGTGATACCTATGTCACTGGCCTCCAACAGAGCTCTTGCCTGTCTGACCCGGTAACGGTTGAGATACGAGATCGGCGTGATGCCAATCTCCTGGCGAAAACAACGGGTCAGATGTCGCTCGGTCACCCCTACGTGAGCAGCGATATCGCTGCGGGAGATGGGAGCCATGTAGTGCGTGTGGATGTAGGCCATGGCCTGGAGCACGAACCGTTGCGCCTCGGCAGCAACCTTGCGCTGGCGCGCCAGGATATGGGTCAGGTGATGCAAGGTTTCCTCCTCCGTGAACACACCCTTGCTCAGCACACTGACCATGCCACGGTTCAGACGCACCATATCCTGTTCCGTCAACGTTTGGGCGGTCAAGATGATCACCGGGGTGCTCCGGCTTTCCGGTTGCCCGCGCATCGCCTCAAGCACGCCAAAGCCATCCAAGCCTGGCATCATCAAATCCAGCAACACAAGGTCCGGGGTTGCCTGCCGGATCACATCCAAAGCCTCTAGGCCGTCGCGAGCTTGTAGCACACGACAGGTGGGCGACTGAAGTTTCACGATGCGCGTGTGTATCTCCAGGCTCCCTGGATCATCATCCACGATCAGGATCTTCTTTTCCATCGATGGTTCCAGCTGGTGGTCGCCGAGGCCCTGTGCGACCAGCGCTTCGCCCAACTCGGTCCTCCCAACGGGCTTGGTCAGGAGAGCCACCTCGAGAAGTGCCTTGCGATCGGTATCAGGCTCCTCTCCAAGAAACAGCACCGGCACCCTGCGCGTTCTGGGGTTCTCCTTAAGTGCTCTCAGGATCTCCGAGCCCCATCCCGCAACCACATCCTGGTCGAGGATCACCGCCCTCGGGAATGCTCTCAGGACCGCACTCAACCACTCGCCACTCTGCTCCACAACCTCTGGTATGACCTGGAGTCCCTTCTGACGCCAATGCGCCTGCAGAGTCCGGCCTCGTTCCAGATCGCCGACCAACAGGAGGATACGTTGTGCGGCCTCCGCCGTGCATTCAGCCTCCGCAAGCGGTCCGGGCCCCGCTATGGCCGGCAGCGTGAAGAAGAACTCGGAGCCGTCGCCCTCCTCGCCTGACGAAGCCACTCCGATCTCACCCCCATGCCCCTCAATCAGAAGTTTGCAGATTGCCAGACCAAGCCCCAACCCGCCATACCCACGGGCCGTCGTTCGCTCGGATTGGCGGAACTCGTCAAAGATCGCGGATTGCTCTTCGCTGGGGATCCCCAGGCCAGTGTCGCGCACGGAGATGCGAACGGTGTCGCCTACCGAGGCAACGACCAACACGACCTCTCCCCGCGCCGTGAACTTAACCGCGTTGTTCACCAGGTTCAGGACGACCTGCCGTAGCCGCGTCCGATCTCCCCATACGCAGGGCAAGTCATCGGGGATCTCCGCTCGCCAGACCAGGGACTTCTCCCGCACGAGCAGCCCGGCCACGGCAGAGATAGGCTCCAGCACCTCGCGCACATCCAACAGCTCAAAGGCAAGACGTAACTGCCCGGCCTCGCTTCGTGCCAGATCCAGTACATCACGGAGCAGATCATCCAGGTGCTGAGCGTTGACGTAGATCCGCTCAAGGTCCTCCCACATGCCTTTGTCGGGGCTCAAGGACCTGTCCCCGGATTCCTGCAGCAGCAGATCGCTGATGCCCGATATCACGTTCAGAGGTGTGCGCAACTCATGACTGACCATCGAAAGAAAGCGGCCCTTCAGCCGGTTGGCTTCTTCAGCCAACCGCCGACCTTCAAGGGCGGCGCGGTAGGACTGCAGCCCGTGGAAGGCCGCCGCCAACAACCACGTGATGTCGGCACATAGATCCAGATTCCCCATATCGAAGGCCACGAACCCGGCGAGTTCTCTTCCCTGGAGCAGCAACGGCGTCACAGCCAGGTGAAACGGACCATCCGGCGCATACAACCCCTCGGGTGGGAACTCGCGACTGCGAAAGCGGCACCGTCGTGCTTCGTCACTCGGCCCTGCCTGAACCACGCTCCACGCGACCGGATCCGTCCCCTCAGCCTCATACAAGGCCACCGTGCCATGCTGAATCCCCAGTCGCGGGAGGGTGTCATTGAGTGCGCCCACGACGTCAGCTTCTTCCCGGGCAGTCTGAAAGCGTGCCGTCATCTGGTAGAGGTGATAACTGTTATCTGCCTCGCGAATCACCTCGCGCGCGTGCTGTCCCTGAGCCATTCCGGTGATCGCAATGCGGGCCTGGTGCCACATATCCTCGATCTCGTGCTCGGACAAGCGCACCCCCTGGCCCGCGTCAGTCACCCTCGCTTTCAGCGTCACGATCTGCTCGCGCAGTGCCGAGATCGCGGTCTGCCACCCTTGTAAACCATCTTCGTGGGTCACGACATGTTCAAGAATCTGCTGAACACTGCGTCGGAACGTGAGGGCCTCACCGCGGCTCAGGCTGTCGCAACAGGCTGACACCAGGCGCGTACACAGCGCACGGACCTCACTCAGATTCAGTCGATGCGTCTGGTTAAACACCAGTTCCGTTAGCGCCTCTGTGACGGACGCGACATCCGGGCTGACATAGGGGGGGTGAGACGTGTCCAGCCCCAGGGGATGCGAGACAGGCACATGCTGCAACTCGCCGGGCAGACAGCCACACGACTCACGTACAATCAGGCGCGTTGGAACCCGCATGGTTACACAGCCCTTGACCTGTCCCCGCACATA
>JAFGNI010000369.1 GCA_016927095.1 Anaerolineae bacterium
GCCATATTCTTGTCGCCCTCGACCCACTGGCTCGCCATCACCTCCCAACGCCCCTCGCCCACGCGCTCGCGAATGCGCGCAAACATCGCCGGATTGTACTTCTCGATCGCGGCGTAGACGGCACCCTGGCTTTGAGAGAAGATGAACGCGGGGAACTCATCCATCAGCGCGAGCATCGTCTGGAAGGTGTCGTGCGTCAACGCCACCGTCTCGGGCCAGGACCACTGCCAGTTCATGTCGATGTGGGCGTGACCGACGCAGAGGAGCGTGTACTCCTTCGCCGCCGCACTAAGCGGCGCCAGCACCGCCTCAGCTTGGGCGGTCAGCGTCTCGATGTTACAGCGGCCCGCGCGGAGACCGTCATCTAGCCCCTGGGCTGCTTCGACAATAAGAGATTGCCAGGCTGTTGCCTCTTCCGGGCGGGCTCTGCTCAGTTGGTCAGCGAAGTTGAGCTCAGCCCAAATGCGTTCTAGGCTATCTCGAAGGTTACCGGCGTGCAACGACAGCAGCTGCCCAATCTCGAGAAACTGGGTGTCATAGGCTCGCATACAAGTTCCTCCTCAAGCGCTAAACAAGCGTGACCTCAAGACCCTGGTCGTCCACAACGACGTTGAGACTGGCACGGAAGCGGGCTGGGTCCCGCACAAAGCACAGATAGTCAGACAGCTGGTAGGCGGAGTTGACGGAGTTGTGGGCGAGCACCAGGCTTCCCGGACGCAGAGCGTGCAAACCTGCTTGGAGCAGGCTCAGATAGATCGACTTGCCTGTCCCGCGAGGGCCGTCCGCGTCCAAGTAGAGCAGATCGATGGTCGCGCCATTGCTCTCCAGCCAGGGACCGCCGTCGGCAGCGAGGATCTGGACTTCGACGCCATGAGGGCCCAGCTTCGCCACGTTCCGGCGGGCGCGGTCGGCTTCGAAAGGCCTGATCTCAAGGCCGACCAGCCGCTCGGCTTCATAGCAAGCCCCTGGGCCAATCGCGGCCCCGGCGTTGGAGATGAAGGTGTTGCCACAGAAGATGCCAACGGCGACCATCACCGACGGCTGCGCGATGGCGTTGATGGCATAGAGCAGGCGCTGCATGCGCGGCGTGATGGCAGTCCAGGGGATGTCAAAAAGCTCCCGGACCGCGTGCCGGTGCGCCAAGAATTTCCCCAGATCGTAATGGGGATGGGGTAGCATGCCGCAGGAGACGAGCGCGTCCAACGCATCGTCGACAGCGGCAATCTCCTGGGCCATGGGCTCCAACTGGCGGTGTGGATCGTGCCACGCCATCTGGTACTCCCGCCAACCGTCAACCTCAAACCAACCGACTTCTTGACCTTCACAACTCACTGTAGAGCCTCCAACGTCGACCATCCGGATACCTAGCGCCATTATACGGACCATGCCTACCACCTACAAACGTTGAGCAGGGCGTACGCACGTTAGGGAGCCGGTAACGATCTGCCTACTACGGCATCCGCGTCTGCAAGATCATTCGCTGTCGAGTCATGCCCATAGGCACGGTTGGCCCCTGGGACCGCGGGCATGCCGAGGGTTGCAGCCTGTGAAGTCCACAGGCCTTCTGTGGGTACGACCCACCGGAGCTACACCTTCCGCTGTGTCGACGACCAGGCACGTGCAACGCACCCGGCGATACACACCATCGCTGAGCAGGTGCAGCGCACGAACCAACGGTGAGGCGCCACGGCGCAACGTCCTCACGAGGTGCGTACGCCCTGGAATGTTGACAGACGCATCGAGCTACCTATAATCGCGTTAGTGGACCTTGCGATCGTTGACGTATCCCACGCCACGCGTCCTAGACGAGCCTCCTAGACGATGACCATCGTGGGCGGCAACCGATCCAGAAGTACCCGGAGCTCCAGCGAAACGAATGATGGCTGCTAGACACGACCGTGACGAATTGCCCGGCAGCGAGACTGAGCCTAGGATTCGCTGGGCACCACGACTCCGACCCAGCCTGCTCAAGCGTCTCTACGAAACCGACGCCCAAGGTATCCACAACCTTGAGCTATGCGATGAGGTCGGCACCACCCTCTACGCGCGCTGCCGGACCTACATCCTCGTCGCCGGGCGCCAAGTGCAGTGCCCCAAATGCCACACCATCTTCGCGCTCTCTCCCGAAGATCCCAGCATCTGCCCCGGAGAGGGCTGCGACTGGTCTTCGACCGGCGAGCGCTACCGGGAGAGCATCAAAAACTACTACGCCTTCCCCGGCAAAGCCATGGACGCCTTCCGCACCTTCTACGAGCGTTACCCGAAGGCACGAACCTATCAGCAGAAGATCCTGCTGATCGACCAACTCATTCACAGCTTCCACGTCAGCGAAACAACGGGGGAACCGGCCAAATCCGTTGCCTCAAAGCTACTCGAGGGCAACAAAAAAGCAGTTGTCCGCTTCCTCGACGCCCTCTCAGCCCGGGACCCCGCAGCGAAAATCCGCTGGCGGCAAGACATAACCCGCACCATCGACAGCCGCCTAGTGACACCCGACGCCGACCCCAAAAGCTAACCCCCCTTTACCTTCTCCCCCTATCCCTTATCCCTTGTCCCCTGTCCCCTGTCCCCTCTCCCCTACAGCCCCAACCCAAAGAACCCGTTCGCATTGTCAAAGAGCCAGGCGTGCGCAACCTCCTTGGCCTCGTCCAGCCCCAGGTAATCCATCTCAACCATATCCGACAGCGCGATCGCGATGTTGTCCCGCGCAACCGTCGCGTGCGCCCACGCGCGGTCCACGCTGCCGACGAAGTCGGACCCATATCCGTGGATCTTGCCGTGGGGCACCGACGCCAGCGCTTGCTTGAAGAGATTCTGGCAGTACACCGGATCGATGATGTTCGCCCAGCAGAAGTCCAGCGTGACATTGGGGTAGTTCTTGCCAAGGAAGAGCAATTCGCCGGCGTAGGGCCAGTTGGCGTGGAAGATGTCGAACCGGACGTCGCGGTGCAGCTCAATGAGGCTGGTCAGCCCCACGGCATTCGTCTTACTGATTTCGTTCCGGATCCCCGCCATGTGCCCCGTGTGGATCTGGACCGGCAGCGCCAGATCGCGGGCCATCCGCATGAATTCGTGAAAGAGATAGTCATCCAGCGCCCGCACGCCGTCGGGATAGGACCCCGAACGGCGCGGGTCCGCCATGAACCCATTGAAGACGGCCTCCGCCTCGGCCCGGGTGGGATTCCCATAGGCGAGCGTCCGCGTGTAGGCCGACTGGTCCTTGAAGGTCACAGCGCCGTAGGCCTTGTGGGCCTCGAAGATCTCGCGGCACGCCGCGAGATACTCATCCAAAGACGTAACGCGGCGGCCCAGCGGTGCGACCCGCTGCTGGACCTCCTCGTAGCTCCGCACCCCGTGGTACTGCGGCAGCGATATCGCCAGATAGCCGCGTGGCGTCAGCTCCCACGTGCCGTCCACCACCTTCTTTACGTCGGGCCAGACATCGAGCACGCGCCCGGCGATCTTGGCCTCCTCTAGGATCACCTCGAAAGCCGCCGGATCCGTCAGATCAAGGAGCTTGTCCTGCATCCGCTTGAGCGCATCGAGGGTCAGGGCCTCCTCATCGTAGAATCGCTTGAGGACCAGCCGCGTCACCTGCGCGTAGCCGGTGTAGGCCGTACGCTGCCACGCGCGTTCCAACACGGGCCAGCGCTCCTCCAGCGAGCGCGCTTTGTCCTCCAAGATCACCATGTCGGCATCCGATGAAGCACTGTGAATGTCGCTGTGGAAATACCCGCCGATGACCACCTCAATGGGATCCGCATACGCCGGCCCGCACTCGATCGAGTGGTCGTGGCAGTCTACGATAGGCACATCGTCCAGATACGCCCTCAAGTCTTCATAGCTCTTCGCTGTTCCGCGCATAGTCATCTCCTGTTTTGGGAAGGGAAAGGGGAA
>JAFGNI010000370.1 GCA_016927095.1 Anaerolineae bacterium
AAGGTCGTCATCGACAATTATCCTGCCGACCAGGTTGAATGGATGGAGACCGAGAACCACCCACAACATCCCGAGATGGGCAGCCGCCAGATCCCATTCTCTCGAGAGGTCTACATCGAGCGTGACGACTTCATGGAGGACCCGCCCAATAAGTACTATCGTTTGGCGCCCGGTCGCGAGGTGCGTCTGAAGAGTGCCTACCTGGTCACTTACAAAAGCGTGGTCAGAGACGATACGGGACAGGTCTTGGAGATTCACTGCACCTATGATCCTGAGTCACGCGGAGGTGAGGCGCCCGATGGCAGAAAAGTGCGGGGCACGATTCACTGGGTCTCGGCGCCCCACGCTCTAGATGCGGAGGTGCGGCTCTATGACCGGCTATTTGGGGACGAAGACCCGGAAAACGTCGCCGAAGACGGCGGGGCCGCCGAGGATAAGAGTTTCCTCGACAATCTGAACCCAGGGTCGCTGGAAGTGCTCCCGGTCTGCAAAGTGGAGTCTACTATGGTGACCACACGGCCCGGCGACCGCTTCCAGTTCATGCGGATGGGATACTTCTGTACCGATCTGGATTCGACTGGTGAGCGTCTCGTGTTCAATTGCACGATCGCGCTCCGGGACACATGGGCCAAGATACAGGGCGCCGTGTAGATCGTTCCATCGACTACTCAGGAGAGACACCATTGACTGACATTGCAGCCATCGCAGCGCAGTTCGAGCCCACAACCGATGCCCAGATCGCGTACACCGAGCCGTTGGGTGCGGGCAACATCAACGATACCTACCTGGTGCAGCTTGAGCGTGGTGGCAGATTTGTCCTGCAGCGGATTAACCAGAAGGTGTTTCCCCATCCCGAGCTTATCATGGCCAACCTGCGAGCGGTTATGGAACACGTTGTAGCCAAGGCGGGATCGAACACCCTGAAGGGCTCAAGGCGCTGGGAGCTTCCGGGCGTCGTGCCTGCACACGATGGCCAGGACTACGTGATCGACGATCAGGGCGACTTCTGGCGCGCTCTGACGTTCATTGAGGGCGCGCGGACCTATCCCAAGATCAATGATGCACGCCATGCCGGAGAGGCGGGATTCGGGCTTGGTACCTTCCAACGCCAGATCAGCGACCTTGACGTGGGAGTATTGCACGACACACTGCCTGGATTCCATATCATCCCACACTATCTGCGCCTCTACGATGGTGCCGTGCGCGAGCCGGTACGGGACACGGACACCCCCGAGATCCGCTATGGGATGGCATTTGTCGCCACGCGCCGTGACTGGGCGCCCGTTCTGCAGGATGCATGCGCAGCCGGGCGGTTGCGCGAACGTCCCATTCATGGTGATCCCAAGATCGACAATATCATGATTGACGACGAAACCGGCCTCGCCGTCAGCATCATCGATCTGGATACGGTGAAACCGGGGCTGGTGCAATACGATATCGGGGATTGCCTGCGTTCATGCTGCAACCCGTTGGGAGAGGACGCGCAGGACCTTGACCAGGTCTCGTTCGAGCTGGACCTGTGCGAGAGCATCCTCACGGGTTACCTGCCGGAGGTCAAGGAGTTCTATTCTGCCGAGGACTACGCCCAACTCTACAACGCCGTTCGCGTGCTCGCTTTTGAGATGGGTCTGCGCTTCTTCACCGATTACCTGCGGGGTGATGTCTACTTCAAGACCCGCTATCCCGAGCACAACCTGATGCGCGGCCTGGTGCAGTTCCGTCTGGCTGAGAGCATTGAGGCGCAGGAGCCCCGGATCTTGCGCATGATTCGCGGCCTCACAAAGTACGTGTAGGAGTTGTCCCATAGCTGTGCTGCCGTCATCGAGAGCGCTCCGTTGGGCTTGGGCCGGCATTCTCGTCACCGCATTGGCGACTCGGCTTCTCGGCCTTCCCGCAATCCTACTGGCTCCGGCGGAGGCGGCGCAAGCGCTGCCCGCATTGGATGCCGCGCTTGCGCAAGGGTGGCCCACGACGGCGGAGAGCCCGTTGCTCCTCGTTGGCAATGCGCTGCTCTTTGTCATATTTGGCCCAGGTGAGGGCGTAGCCCGGCTTCTACCTGCGTTAGCAGGGGTGGCGCTCGTCATGCTTCCCCTCCTGTGGCGTAAGCAGGTGGGCGAGGTCGGCGCTCTTTCCTCAGCGGCACTGATCCTTATCTCGCCCCTGTCACTCTTCGCGGCGCGCCGGGTGGATGGTGCGACGCTGTCCACGCTTGGGGCCGGTCTCATCCTCTCGTTTCTGCTACAGACCATCCCGGATGGCGCCGTCGACGAGCGTTGGGCATCGGCGGCTGTCGCTTTTGGTGTGGGCATCGGCCTGATCGGGGGGCCGGCGTTCTACGACCTGATCGTGCCAGGTGTGCTCACCTGGATGGTCCTTCATTGGAGTGGGCCACGCCGGCTCGCAAAGCTGTCGTGGCATCCGACCCCGATTCTGCGCAGCGCCGGCATCGGTGTGGGGTGCGCCCTGGTCATTTCGACGGCCTTTGGCCTGCGCTGGGCTGGCTGGGCGGGCCTCGCTGATGGTGCGGCGGCCTGGCTCGCGGGATGGCGGGTTTCCTCTGATGGCCTGACTGCGGTCGGGCTCTTGGCGCTCTACGAACCACTCCTGCTCCTACTCGCGGTGGTTGGGTTGATCCTGCTGCTCCGGCGCTCAAACGCGACAACGCCATCTCAATGGGCAGTCGCAGTGTGGCCTTTGCTCGCTCTGATCTTGGGCGCACTCCGCCCGGGCAGCACACCGGTATCCTTGAGCGCGGTGATCCTGCCAACCGCTCTGCTGGGCGGGCGTGCCTTGGCGTTGGTTGCCAGCGGTGTGCGTCAGGGGTCGTGGCGATGGATCGGCCTGCATGGTCTCCTTTCCTTCGTGTTCTGGGTTCCGGGTCTCCTGGCTTTGACGCAGCACGCGAGCGGGCATGCTGTCTTGGATCAGACAGCCCTGATCCTCCTGGGTGCCGGTGTTTTGTTGGGGCTTCAAGCGTTGTTGGTTTTCCTATTTCTACTGCCTCTGCCGCCCAACGAGGTGTGGCGCAGTGCACTACTCGGCACGGCGTCGGTCTTCTTGGTGCTGCAGGTCAGCTTCGCCACCAGCCTGGCCTATGCCCGCGCCGACTCACCTGTCGAGCCGGCTGTGGGAGAGGCCACATCGCCGGATCTGGCACATTTACGAGCAACACTGCGGGATCTTAGCGTGCGACGGGGCGTGCGTCAGGACGCCCTCCGGGTGAGCCTGATCGGAGATGATGTGGAACTGGTCACGGTTCTGCGCTGGCAGCTGCGGGACTTTGCGCGGGTGGCGCCGGCGGCTGCCTGGCCGGATGACCCTCAGGCCATCGTGGTTGCGCCGGAATCCTCTCCCATTATGATAGCTGAGCCAACAGATTCCTGGCGAGGGATGTCCTTTGTCGCAACCTCTGCCTATCGCGGCTCGGTTCCGCGCTGCGAACAACTTGTGCCGCCCAGATGTTCCAGTGGTCTTGGGTGGTACCTCTATCGTACGACGCCCTATCCCCTGACGTCAAAGAACGTGATCCTCTGGCAGTCCAGCGTCCCCTGATCTTCTCGGAGGGTGGCCCTGTTGGGGCTTGCCGTCCGTAAGCCATCGCATATAATGCCGTGGAATGCTGGGGCAGAGGGTCATGCCGACTTCGCCGTGATCCGCGGGACCGCCGCCGTCGCTTTGATAGGGCGGGCTGGTAAGCTCCAGAAGGGAGAACGGTGCCGGCATATCGTAAAGCAAGCATAAGAGATCTGACCCAGGCGGCGGCCAACGTTGATGGACACTTCTTGCAGGGCGTCCTTCACCGTGACTCAGAGGATGGCCCCTGGATGGTTGGAAACACGCCGCTCGACGCTTGGCTGGCTCGCTACACTGGCGAGGATGTCACGCTAATCCTGGTGTCGATGGATGATGAGCGTCCTTTGGACAGGCGCATCTGCCGGACGTGCGG
>JAFGNI010000371.1 GCA_016927095.1 Anaerolineae bacterium
GCCTGGGTGTGGCGCTTGACTTTGTTATATAATGATCTATACAATGATTATCACGCCAACCAGACACCCGGGCCAGGGCGCGGTCGCCCTGAAAGCCCAGATCGTGAATGTAACATAGCAGGAAAGGAGCACATCATGGCGGAGCAGATCACATGTGAGCCCCTTGAGGCCCTCAACGACGCGCTGTGTCACGAGGAAGAAGCGCGGCTGTTCTATCAGAGAGCATCAGAACGCACCCAAGATCCCAGTGGCGCGAAGATGTTCGCAGACCTCGCCGACACGGCTGCAGCCCATATCGAGATCCTGGAGAAGCAAGTCGACACACTCACCAACGAGGAACGCTGGGACTTGCCGGAGTGCGTGTTCAGCTGCGAGGCGGATGTGGAGGCTCCCCTCTTCCCTCGGGGCCGTGAGGCCTTGGAGCAGACGATCCGCGAGAACACCGACGACACCGAGGCGGTCCTCTTCGCCCTTGAGACGGTGAACAACACCTTCGAGCTGTACCGCAAGCACGCGATGACGAGCGAGGATCCGATGGCCCGCCAGCTCTACCAGTATCTGGCGGACCAGGCCCGCACGCAGCGCGATCTTCTGATGCTCACCTTCGAAAGGTCTTCGCCGCGCGCCGGTTGGGCTGCCTAGGGACGCCTGCCGACAGGCAATAGCAGGGCAACCACAAGGGTTGCCCCTACAGCGACGGTGTAGGGGCAGGGCTTGTCCCTGCCCCGTTGGGTACTGCGTGACAGACGCCGTACCCAACTTTCAGTGGCGCACCAGCCCATCCCTGTGTAGAATGGCCCCCATGCAGGCCTATCCCGATGAAACACCCGCTGTCTGGGAAAGGAGCGCCGGATGACGACACAGGAGACCAGCAAGGTCGCAAAGGCCCAGCCAAACGTGCACGGCATCATCCCCGCGATGGTGACGCCCTTTGACGTGGATCAGAACCTCAACCTCGACGCGCTCACACAACTCGTCGAGCATCTCATCGCGGGCGGCGTCCACGGGCTGTTTCCCACAGGCAGCCAAGGCGAGTTCTGGGCTCTGACACCGGGCGAGCGCCAGCGCGTCTGGGATGCCGTGGTTGCGGCTGCTGATGGGCGGGTGCCCGTCTACGCCGGCACCGGGGCACCTACCACGCGCGAGGTCATCGGGCTGAACCGACTGGCCGAGCGGGTGGGCGTCAGCGCAGTCTCGGTGATCACGCCATACTTCATCAACCCCACCCAGGACGAGCTCCTCGCGCACTACACCGCGATCGCGGATGCAACGACGCTGCCGGTCATTCTCTACACGAATCCAGGCCGGACCGGCGGCCTAAACCTGTCAGTCGATGTCGTGTCCAAGCTTGCGGAGCACCCGAACATCGTCGGTATCAAGGATTCCAGCGGCGACCTAAGCCAGACGATGGCCTACATCGAGCACACCGGGGATGACTTCGTGGTGCTCCTCGGTCGTGATACACTGATCTATGCCGGCTTGATGCACGGCGCCCGGGGAGCGATCACCGCGACGGCTAACGCCGCGCCGCGCCTTGTGGTCTCGATCTACGAGGCATACCGGGAGGGTCGATGGGAGGAAGCGCTCGCGGCCCAACAGCGGCTGGCTCCCCTGCGCACGGCATTCGGGCTCGGCACCTTCCCCGTTGTCGTGAAAGAGGCGCTTACCATCCTCGGCATCCCGGCGGGACCGGCGCGCAGCCCGGTGGGGCCGATGGCACCGGAACAGCGACGGAAGCTGGCGGCGGTGCTGGCGGAGATGGGATAGCGGCGTAGCACTTTAGCGCCGTGGCGGCGTAGCGTGAACATATGAGAGGGCGCATGCATCTAGCGTGCGCCCTCTTTCGGTGTCGTATGACTGTGAACCGGGTCAACCCGAGAGCAGGTCGGCAACCCAGCCAATGCCTAGCTCGTGGAGCTTGGCGGGCATCGGCGTGCCCTGTGTGCTCCAGCCCATCATCTGATAGTAGAGCGATTTCGCGGTCTCAAACTCCTCGAAGGTCACCGCGACGCCGTCGGTGGGGCCGCCCTTCAGGGGCACTGTCAGTTTGTGAGGCAACGTATCGGCCTCCGCGCCCACGCCCTCCCGAGCGTTGAAGGCGCGCAGGAGGTTGATCCGGCGCTCCCCAACTTTCATCATCTCCCAGAGATTGACGTTCCAGCCGGTGATGGCCCGTAGCGCGTCGACCCACTGATCGAGGTTGTAGAGCTGCCAGGCCGGACCGTAGACGAACTTACAGACACAAACCGCGTCCACACAGCTGATGAGCTGCTGCGAATAGACCGCATAGCGGACCATCTCAGGATTGAGCACGGTGGACGGCTGCGGGTCCAGCAAGTCCAGGGCAGCGACGCCGTCGGCAAAGCGGGTATAGGAGGTGCTGTGCTCGGAGACGGTGTGATCGGCCCCGCCGGGGTTGACGCCGTAGAGCAGCGCCATCGGGCGCTTGACCTGCGGCATATGCGCGGGCAGCTCGCGGCCCTTGACGGCCACGACGAGATCCTCACCCACCCCCAGGATCTCCGCGGCGCGCGCGGACCCCTCTCCCAGCACGCGACCAAACCCCTCACGCTCCCACATCATCTCAATCATCCTGACCATCGCGCCCGCGTCACCGAACCGGAGCGCTATCCCGCCCGTATCCGCTTCCGTCAAGAGGCCACGCTCGAAGCAATCCATCGCCCAAGCGATGGTTGCGCCCGCCGAGATGGTGTCCATCCCATACATATTGCACAGCTGGTTGGCGCGTGCGATGGCCTCAAGGTCAGCAACGCCGCAGTATGAGCCTAGCGTCGCAATGGATTCATACTCCGGACCGCCATAGCGCGGATCGACCGCATAGTCCCCCTCATCGACTTCCACCACCCGCTTACAGCGCACCACGCAGCCGTAGCACGTGTCGGTGTCCTTCAGGATGGTCTCCCGCATCCGCTCCCCGCCAATCGCGTCGGCGTGTTCAAAGGTCCCACTGTCCCAATTGTGCGTTGGCAGCCCCCCGACCATCGATTGGGAAGTCACCAAGGCCGCTGTGCCCAACCGCTTGAAGCCTGCAACCCCGGAGTCATCCACGTGCTGCGCCCCCCACTTTGCCAGCGCGCGCAGCGCCTCGGGATCGGCCAGTTGAGGCCGCTGACGTCCTCGCACGACCACGGCCTTAAGGTTCTTGGCGGCCATCACGGTGCCCATCCCCCCGCGACCGTTGACGCGGTTGGCGTTGTTGACCAAGGCGCCGAACCTGACCCCCCGCTCTGCAGCCGGGCCACA
>JAFGNI010000372.1 GCA_016927095.1 Anaerolineae bacterium
AGCCGGCGTGTGTTTCCCTCAGGTGTGAACCCAAGAGCAGCGACGAGCTCACGCAGATGGGACAGCCGCCAGCCGGTGTTTAGCAGTTCCTCCACCATGCTGGAGACGGGGTCGACGTCTGTCTGCAACCAGCCGGCCGGTATTCGCAGTAGGTCGGGCGACGCGGGGGGATCCCATTGGTATCCCAGTTCAGGACTTGGCACCGCAGGGGCTTTGATGGCTCGTTTACTCGAAGGCTTGGCGCTCATCCCCCTCTTCTAGCCTGATACATCGGGCAAGGCCCGTTTCTGCGTATGGGGTAGCGCCCCCGGGATCTCATCTCCGTAGAGGATCAGGTACCGGTAGCCCTGTTCGGTGAGGAAGCGCTGACGGTTGGCACTGAAGTCCTGGTCCACGGTCTCTTTGGTGACGATCGTGTAAAAGTAAGCCTGACCGCCGTCGGACTTGGGGCGCAGGATACGGCCGAGGCGCTGGGCCTCCTCCTGGCGTGAACCGAAGGTGCCCGAGATCTGGATCGCCACATTGGCGTCGGGCAGGTCAATGGAGAAGTTGGCCACCTTGGAGACCACGAGTGTGGTAATGTCGCCGTTGCGGAATCTCTCGTAGAGCGCCTCGCGTTCGGACACCTTGGTCTTTCCTGTGATGATGGGGTAGCCGTAATGGTTGGCAATCGCTGCCAGTTGCTCCAGATACATGCCGATAATGAGGATCCGATCGCCCTTATGATACGCAAGCAACCGGTCAAGGATGTCGAGCTTCACCGCGGCATCCGCCGCCACCCGATACTTGTGACGCTGTTCCGCCATGATATACGCCATCCGCTCCGTCTCCGACATCGTCACGCGGATCTCGTAGCAGATGGCGGGGGCAATCCATCCCTGTCGCTCCAGATCGTGCCACGGTACGTCATACTTCTTGGGGCCGATCAGGGAGAAGACATCTTCCTCCCGATGATCCTCCCGAACCAGGGTCGCCGTCAACCCGAGCCGGCGCCGTGCTTGCAGCTCGGCGGTGATACGGAAGACGGGCGCGGGCAGGAGGTGCACTTCGTCGTATATGATGAGTCCCCAGTTGCCCTCGCTGAAGAGTGCAAAGTGCGGGTATTGCTCAGCGAGCGGGAGGTGGTCGGTGGCTTTGGATCCTCGCTTGCGATGGGTGAGGATCTGGTATGTGGTGACCGTAACGGGGCGGATCTCCTTGCGCTCCCCGGAGTACTCGCCGATGAGGTCGTCGGTAAGCGTGGTCCTGTTGAGCAGCTCCTCGCGCCATTGGCGGGCTGCGACGGTGCTGGGTGTGAGGATCAGCGTGTTCATCTGGATCTGTGCCATAGCTGCCATGCCCACGATCGTCTTTCCCGCACCGCAGGGGAGAACGATGACCCCTGCACCACCGGCATCGGAGCCGTGCGCCCAGAAGATGCCGGCGGCATCACGTTGATAATCACGGATGACAAACGGGCCATCCGTGAGCGTCCTGTCGCGAAGCTGGAGCGCCAACGGCGCGCCGTGGAGATAGCCGACCAGATCCTCAGCGGGATAGCCGGCTTTGACCAGGGCCTGTTTAACATGGCCGCGTCGGGAAGCAGGGACCTGCAGAGTGTGGGGCCCAAGGCGGTCCAGAACATATGACTTGAGGAAGCGATTCTTCTCCAACTCGATGAGGAGCAGCGGCTCATCAGACGTCAGCCGCAGTCGCTCCGGGTCATAGGGATCGCGTGTGAGCCGGACCCTTCCGTACCTGCCGATGGCGTCGCGGATCTCGAAGACGACGTTGTCGGGCAGGGGATACTTGGCAAAGTGCCCCAGCCCGGTGACGATCTCCTCGGCATCGAGCCCTGCGGCTGCGGCATTCCACAGGGAGAGCGAGGAGATGCGATACGTGTGGATGTACTCCGGGCTTTTCTCCAGCTCCGCGAACCTCGCCAGGTGGTCCCGTGCAGCTTCATAGTCCGAGCTGTTCACCTCCAGCAGGACTGTCCGGTCACTCTGGACGATCAATGGCGCGTCAATTCGGAAATCCATAACCTATGCATTCTACCTGACGGGAGGGCTTAGTCAACGTCGGCCTTCATGATAGAATGCTGCCGGGAAGCGCGGCACATGCATCCAGGCGCGATCCAAATCCGATCGAGGAGGGCAACCGATGCGCCATGTTATGGTGACAGGGGGAGCGGGCTTCATTGGGTCGAACTTCGTCCGGTATTTTCTTCAGGCACATCCGGACTACGACGTTGTCGTCTATGACAAGCTCACATATGCCGGGCGGATGGAGAACTTGCAGGATGTCGCCGAGGCGTTCGCGGGCCGCTACACCTTTGTGCAGGGCGACATCTGCGATATCCCCCTGGTGGAGCAGACGATTGCGCAGTGTGAGGTCGATACGATCGTGAACTTTGCCGCAGAGACCCACGTCGACCGCTCGCTGATGGCCCCGGGCTCGTTTATCCAAACGGACGTGTACGGCACCTTCGTGCTGCTCGAGGCCGCTCGTAAGGTCGGGCTCGAGCGCTATCACCAGATCAGCACGGACGAGGTCTACGGTCAGGTGCTGGATGGGCGCTCGGTGGAGACGGATCACCTTGAGCCGCGCAGTCCGTATGCTGCCAGCAAGGCCGCCGGGGACCTGATGGTGTTGGCTTACCGTGAGTCCTGGGGACTGCCCGTGACGCTCACGCGGGGCTCCAACAATATCGGTCCCTACCAATATCCGGAGAAGGTCGTGCCGCTGTTCGCGACGAACGCGATCGATGACCAACCGCTGCCCGTATACGGCGATGGTCGCCAGATGCGCGACTACCAGTATGTGCTCGATCACTGTACGGGCATTGACACGGTGTTGCACAAGGGCGAGCTTGGTGAGATCTACAACGTCGGCACGGGGACGGAGCTAACCAATATCGAGATGACACGGATCGTGCTCGACACGTTGGGCAAACCCGAGAGCCTCATCAAACACGTCGAGGACAGACCTGGGCACGACCGACGCTATGCCCTTGATGTGAGCAAGCTCCGCGCACTGGGATGGGACAATGCCGTCACCTGTGCCCAGGCTGTTGAGAAAACCGTCCGTTGGTATGCCGACAATGCGTGGTGGTGGCGTCCGATCAAGAGCGGTGCGCTCTACAAGGACTACTACGCGCAGCAATATGCCAAGCGGCTGGAGCAAGCGTAGCCCTCGGGCGACGTATGGCGACGCCTGAAAGCATCGCTTCGTTTTTGCTCCGGGGTGTCAACCGCGCCGTGCGTGAGTATGAGCTGATTGCTGATGGTGATCGTGTCCTGGTCGGGGTATCGGGCGGCAAAGATAGTCGGGCCCTTCTGGATCTGCTGGTGCGGGGAATTGACATTCCGGGGCGCTATGAGGTCTTCGCCGTGCATGTCGATGGCTCAGCTGTGGGCCTTCCAGACCAGGTAGAGGAGCTGGAACCGTGGTTCCAGGCGCTCGGTGTGACGTATGAAGTCACGCGGCTAGACGTTGCCGACGATGAGAAGCTGCCTATGGACTGCTTTCGCTGTTCGTGGAACCGGCGCAAGGCGCTGTTTCTCGCCGCGGACCGATTTGGATGCAACAAGGTCGCCCTCGGTCACCATGCGGACGATGCAGCGGTCACGACGCTGATGAGCCTGATGTACAAAGGCCGGCTGGAGACTCTGGAGCCTCGGCGGAGTTATTTCGGGGGACGGCTTCACCTTATCCGACCACTCATCCTGCTGAGCGAGGCCGAGATTTGGCGTCTGGCCCGTGCATCGGGGTGGTCCCTTCCCACCGAGCCAAGTTGTCCACAGGGTGTGGCCTCCCGTCGGGCGAGGATCGAGGCCTTTCTGGGCGCGATGCCCCGGCGGGAGCGCGCTCAGATCCGGACCAACCTTCGCCGCGCCGTTCAGGTATCCGGCTACACAGAAGCGCTGTAATGAGCGAATCCCTACGGTACCAGCACCAGCTTGGCAAGCTGAGCAGGTTCCTGCTCATGCTATTGCGCCATCAGCCTGCCCGTTTCCCCGTCAGGCTCGACGATCAGGGGTTTGCTGACCTCGGTGAAGTGCTGCGTGTGGTGCATGCGCTGCCTAACCTGCGGTGGGCGACCCTATCGGATGTCGAGGCTGTGTTGCATATGCCTGGTCCCCGGCGCTTTGAGATCATCGACGATGGCACGCGGGCGCGTCGTATCCGCGCCCTATATGGTCACACGGCGCGTCACCTCGATTACAAGCCGGTCGAGCCTCCCGATACCCTCTACTTTGGTGCCGCCCCCGAGGCTGTCGATAGGATACGTCGCGAGGGCCTGAATCCTGATGAGCGGAGCTACGTCCACCTGGTGGATGACCCCCAGCCGGCGCGCCGTGCCGCACTGTCCGAGACGCCTGACCCGGTGGTGCTCACGATCGATGCTGCTGCGGCCTGTGCCGCCGGGATCACGTTCTACTCCCCGGCTGAGGGGCTATATCTCTGCGCGGCGATACCGCCACAGTTCATCACCTGAATCGTTTTCGAACAAATAGGGCCCAAGGTGCCTCAGACGTTGTTGGGCCCTCACCGATATCCCTTATCCCCACTCCCCTGTCACTTCCTGAATGGCCATTTCCATCCGGTGCGGTACAATAATGCGGATACCGTATTGCCTTTGAAGGAGGCGTAGTGATGTCCGAGCCCTACAATCCGCAGGAGATCGAGCCGAAGTGGCAGCAAACGTGGGATCGTGATGCGCTCTACCGGGCCGTCATCGATGAGAGTCAGCCCAAGTTCTATGCCCTTACGATGCTCCCCTATCCCAGCGGTGATATCCACATCGGTCACTGGTATGCTATGGCCCCCAGTGACGTCCGGGCGCGCTACAAGCGGATGCAGGGATATAACGTGCTATTCCCGATGGGTTTTGATGCCTTCGGGCTCCCGGCTGAGAATGCGGCGATCCAGCGGGGTATTCATCCCAAAGAGTGGACGTTGGCCAACATCGATCGGGAGCGCCAGCAGCTCCGGACGATGGGCGCGATGATCGATTGGGAACGCGAGGCAGTCTCGTGCTTGCCGGGCTACTATCGCTGGAGTGAGTGGTTCTTCCGGAAGTTCTACGATATGGGCCTGGCGTATCGCAAGATGTCGCCCGTTGATTATTGCCCCTCGTGCAAGACGACACTGGCTCGCGAGCAGGTGATCGGGGAGGAGCGCATCTGCGAACGCTGCGGCGCGCCGGTGATCAAGAAGGACCTCGAGCAG
>JAFGNI010000373.1 GCA_016927095.1 Anaerolineae bacterium
AGGTGCTTGTCGCAGCTCGCGCGATGGAGGCCGGGAAGTCCATCGACGAGGCGATCGCGTTGGTGAACCAAGCTAAGCAAGCCATGATGGTGGTTTTCGTCGTTGATACACTGGAATTCCTGCACCGTGGCGGGCGCATCGGTGGCGCCGCCCGGTTGCTCGGTTCGGCGCTCAATCTGAAACCGGTCTTAACGATTGTGGATGGCCGCATCGAGGCGCTGGAGAAGGTACGCAGTCGCGGTAAGTCACTCCGGCGTCTCGTGCAGATCTTCGAGGAGAAGTGGGCCGATCGCCAGCCTACCGAGGTGGCTGTGATGCAGGCGGAAGCGGGCGCCGATGTGGCCAACCTTGCGTCGATGTTGAGGGAACGGCTCGGACGAGATCCTGACTATATCCGCGAGTTGACGCCGGTTGTGGGCACACACGGTGGGCCCGGCACGCTTGGCGTGGCGGCGTATGCACTGGATGAGTCACCCTGAGGATTGGGGGGGGAGGTATAGCCATGCGCATGGTAGAGATCATCGAGAAGAAGAGAGATGGCGGGTCTTTGACTCGCGAGGAGATCGAGTTCTTTGTGGAGGCTTACGCTCGGGACGAGATCCCTGACTACCAAGCCGCTGCTCTCCTGATGGCCATTCTGCTCCGGGGCATGGCTGATGACGAAACCCGGCACTTGACCTTGGCCATGGCACATTCCGGGGAGATGCTCGACCTGAAGGATGTGGCTGACGTTGTGGTTGACAAGCACTCGACGGGCGGCGTCGGTGACAAAGTCAGCCTCGTAGCCGTGCCCCTGGTAGCAGCAGCTGGACTACCGGTGGGGAAGATGTCCGGTCGCGGCCTTGGCTTCTCGGGTGGAACACTGGACAAGCTGGAGTCCATACCCGGCTATCGTGTCGACTTGACCGTTGAGGCGTTCAAGCGGCAACTGGCCGAGATCGGGATCGTGTTGACGGGGCAGTCCGTCGCCTTGGCCCCGGCAGATGGTAAGCTCTATGCGCTGCGTGATGTGACGGGGACGGTCCCCAGCCTCCCGCTGATCGTGAGCTCGATCATGAGCAAGAAGATCGCGGCGGGAGCAGATGCGATCGTGCTGGATGTCAAGGTCGGCTCTGGCGCCTTCATGCGCACGCTGGCGGAGGCTCGGAGGCTGGCGGAGGATATGGTCCGCATTGGCCACACCGTGGGGCGCAAGGTGACAGCTTACGTCTCGGATATGAACCAGCCCCTGGGACGGGCTGTCGGCAACAGCCTTGAGGTTGTCGAAGCGCTGGACGTTCTGGGTGGTGGTGGGCCGAAGGACCTCGTGGACCATTGCGTGCGGATCGCCGGGGAGATGCTAACGCTGGGTGGTGTCGCTGAGAACCTCGAGGCCGGTGAGGCGCTGGCGACCGAGATGATCGAGAGCGGCGCAGGCCTGTCAAAGCTCCGTGAGTTGATCGCGGCACAGGGTGGCGATGTGCGCTACATCGACGACCCGGGTCTGTTCCCGAAGGCTGACGTCATCGACACGGTCCGCGCGGAGCGGGGCGGTTATGTCGCGGGTATGGAGGCTGATGAGATCGGCATGGCGGTGGTCGGCCTGGGTGGTGGGCGTGAGCAGAAGGGCGACCCCATCGATCACCGTGTGGGGCTCGTGATGCACGTCCTGGTGGGCGACCGCGTTGAGCGCGGGGATCCTCTGTTTACCATCCATGCGGCAAACGTGCCGGACCGGGACGAGGCAGTCAGGCGTGTGCGCGGGGCCATTCGATTCTCGGAAGAGGCAGTAGATCCCCTTCCACTCTTTTACGCTCGCATCGCCTGACGCGGTGGCCCTGCGCGTTGTCATCCTGCCCTAAGGTGTTATAATCGGGCCAGTTGCGCGTGGAGGAAAGGGGAATATGCAGACCTATCTCAATATCGTCCAGATCATCCTTGGCGTCTCGTTGATTGCGCTTGTGCTGCTGGAAGTCCGCAGCGGCGGCACCGGCAGCGTTTTCGGCGGCTCGCAGACGAGCCTGATCCGCAAACGACGTGGGCCGGAACTCCTTCTCTTCCGACTGACGGTCGTCGCCTCGATTCTTTTCTTCTTAGTTGCGGTTGTCAACGTTCTCGTTATCGGGTAGCCTGGTTACAAGCCAGAAGGACGAGTGCAGAGCGCCGGAGCACCGAGCCGACCTCAGCATCGTCCTTTTTGTATGCCTAGGCCCGATCTCGACGATGCCATATCGTCTGTGGCAAGGTACCTAGGCTGACATGTTTCGACGCATTGGTTGGCAGATGCTGCTTGTGGGCATCGGTTTTCTCGTTGCCGCCGGCATCCTGGCGTATATGGCGACAACCTATACGACCGAGTTCCGCCCTGCCCCCGGCGGCACGTACATCGAGAGCGTCGGTGGCTACCCACAATCCCTCAATCCGCTCCTAAGCTTCTACAGCGATGCGGATGAGGATGTCGTCTCTTTGGTGTTCAGCGGTCTGACACGCCTTGATATGCACGGCGAGATCGAGCCCGACCTTGCCGTGGGATGGAGCATTGACCCTCGCGGGATCACCTACACCTTCCGGCTTAACCCCAATATCGTTTGGCACGACGGTTACCCCGTTACCGCAGCTGACGTTGTCTTCACCGTTGAGCTGCTCCAGGATCCCGACTATCCCGGTCCGCCCGACATTGGAGAGCTCTGGCGTGCGGTGGACGTGACGGAGATCGATGACACCACTGTGCAGTTTGTGCTACCGGAACCCTACGCGCCGTTCCTGGACTATACGACCATTGGGCTGTTGCCCGAACACATTCTCGACGGCATCAACGCCGTGGATCTGGCCCAACTGGACTTCAACCGCGAGCCGGTAGGGACGGGACCCTTCCGGCTGGTCCAGGTTGAGTATGGCGAAGGTCACATCGCGGCGGTGACGCTGCGGCGCTTTCCACGCTACTATGGGCGATCGTCCTATCTCGAGAACCTGATCCTGCGCTTCTATCCGACACCGCGCGCGGCGTTTGAAGCGTATCAGGATGGTGTCGTGGAGGGCGTGGCGCGCATTCCACCCGATCTGCTGACCGAAGCCTATGCCGAGGAGGATCTCAGGCTCTTCTCCGCCCCCACTGCGGAGATGTCGATGATCTACCTCAACGGGTTGGTCACGGATACGTTACCTTTTGCCGACACGCGGGTGCGCCAAGCGCTCACCTACGGTCTCGACCGCCAGCGCCTGGCAGATGAGTTGTTGATGGGGCAGGTCGTCCTTCCCGAGACGCCGCTTCTGCCCGGTACCTGGGCCTACACGACCGACGGCGTGCCTGCCTATGACTACAACCAGGAACGCGCTTGGGAGTTGTTCGCGGAGGCGGGTTGGCGACGCGGATCCATGACGGATTGGCTACGTGACGAGTCGGGTGAGCCGCTGACGTTCTCGCTTGTGGCCTCGAATGATCCCCAGGATCTCAGGGTCGCCGAGGGGATTGTACAGCAGTGGCGGCGCCTGGGCGTATCGGTGACGGTCGAGACGGTGCCGGCCCTGGCGCTCAGTGGGATGCTCGAATCCAGGACTTACGAGGCTGCGCTCGCCCGCCTGATGGTGCCTGGTGATCCTGATCCGTATCCCTTCTGGCACGAGACACAGGCATTGCCGGGCCAGGGCCAGAACTATGCCGGGTTCCAGCACCGCCGTATCAGCGAGATTGTCGAGCAAGCCAGAATGACGGTGCAGCGTGAGGAGCGGATGACGCTCTACCGGGAGTTCCAGCAGCTCTACATGGAGCAGGTCCCAGCGATCCCGCTCTTCGTGCCGGTCTACACCTACGCCATGGATGTCCGCGTCAACGGCGGTCAGGTTGGCCCTCTGATGAGCTCTGGGGATCGCTTCTTGACGGTGATGGACTGGTACGTGTTGCAGCGCCGGGTTGTTGCGAGCCAAGCGCAGGCAGATGGCGGGTGAGGGGTGGGGCTGTGTGCCTAATGGGGCCTGGCTCGTCTTCTTGCGTGTGGGTCTCTTTCCTGTATACTTAATAAGGTGCAACTCTAGCATATTCACGGAGGGAAAAGAATGACGAAGACGTGGGTTTACTTAGCTCGGAACGGCAAAGAGGCCCTTGCCGAGGTCCTTGGGCACGAACCTAGCCTGGACGAGATGAAGGAGATCTTCGGCGGGAAGGGCGCAGGTCTTACGGCGATGACGGCGGCGGGTGCCCCGGTTCCTCCCAGCTTCACGATTACAACTGAGGCATGCGTGGAGTATATGGACACCAACGCGTTCCCGGACGGTATGTGGGAGCAGACGTTGGAGGCGATGAAGGACCTTGAGGAACAGACCGGCAAGAAGTTCGGCGATACTGAGAACCCACTTCTGGTCTCCGTCCGATCCGGCGCCCGCCAGTCCATGCCCGGCATGATGGATACCGTCCTCAACTTGGGCTTGAATGACGACACACGCGCGGCCTTGGCGAAGCTCACGGACAACGAGTGGTTCTCGTACGATGCTTACCGCCGGTTCATCACGATGTTCTCCGACATCGTCATGGGCTACGATCGCCTCTACTTTGAGGAGAAGCTGGACGAGCTGAAGGAGAAAGAGGGCATCGAGCTGGATACGGATGTCAGCCTTGACGGTCTGAAGTCGCTGGTCGATGAGTACAAGGCCATGTACAAGACCAAGTTCGGCGAGGCCTTCCCCACCGATCCCTACAAGCAACTGGATCTGTCGATCAAGGCTGTCTTCGATTCGTGGAACGGCGCGCGCGCCATTGCCTATCGTGAGCACGAAGGCATTCCTCACGATTGGGGTACCGGCGTCAATGTCTGCACGATGGTCTTCGGCAACATGGGCGACGACTCCGCGACGGGCGTGGCTTTCAGCCGCAGCCCCAGCAGCGGCGACCACGAGTTCCTGTATGGTGAGTTCCTGGTCAACGCGCAAGGTGAGGACGTGGTTGCGGGCACCCGGACGCCCCAGCAGATCAGCAAGCAGGGCTCCATTGAGTGGGCGGAGCGTCAGGGCATCTCTGAGGATGTGCGGAGAAGGCGGTATCCCAGTCTGGAAGAGCTGATGCCCGAGGTCTACCAGGAGTTCCTGGACATCGTGGATATGCTCGAGCACAACTACCGCGATATGCAGGATATGGAGTTCACCATCGAGCGGGGCACGCTGTGGATGCTTCA
>JAFGNI010000374.1 GCA_016927095.1 Anaerolineae bacterium
AGAGAACCGCTTCCTGGTGAAGCTGGGGCGCGGCGAGCACGAGGAGTTCCACTGGCTCGACATCACGACGCTCAACCTGGCCTTCTGGGCGGGCGACACGCTGAGCCACACCTTGACTATCACCTCGCACGTGCCGCCTGCCGGCGCACCGGCTCCGCCGGCGATCGTGTTGCGTGAGATCGAGGGGGAGCGGGCCACCTTCTGCTGGGAGCCCGCCGACGCGTCCGTGGTGGCGGGTTACAACGTCTATCGCGCGACGCACCCCACCTACGCCTACGAGTCCCTGGGCAGCCCGGTGTCGGGGACCTGCTTCACGCAGACGGCGAGCGCGGCACACCGCATCTACGCCGTGACCACGGTCGACCTGACCGGACACGAGAGCGGGTTTAGCCGCTTCGTCTGGGCGCCACGATTAGTGCATCCCCACGCTGTGGGCCTCCTGGCGGATGGCAACCGGGTGATCCTCGACCCCCAGAATGGGTACGCCCTGCTGACGCAGCGTGCCGACGGGCGCTACATCCGGAACGTCGGCAGTCCCCACTATCACCTGGAGTATTCGTACTACCTCACCGTCGATGCGCTGGACCGGCTGATCATCAGCCATCCCGGCGACTACTACACCGATCGCCATTCCGTCCGCGTGGCGGACGCGGCGGGCCGGCCAATCCTGGAGTTCGGACAGCAGGGCGCGGGCGACGGGGAGTTCTATGGCCCTGCCGGCGTTGCGGTGTGGGGTGAGCCGTGCACCTACGGCGGTCCCTACGAGAGCGATGGCGCCACACTCCTGCTGCTCCACCTCGATGGCACGGTGGACGGCGAGGGCGGGGAGACCGGCACGGCGGCGGGCACTGACTTCGCCGCGGGACGGCACGGCCTCGGCGTGGTTATCGATGGGAGCGACACGCTGACCTACACGACCGCGGGCAACCTGGAACGAACCGAGGGCGCCGTGGAGTTCTGGCTGCAGCCTGCCTGGGATGGCGACGACAACGTGAGCCATACCTTCTTTGAGGTGGGCGATGGCTGGTTCAACCGGATGCGGGTGATGAAGGACGGGGCCAACAACCTGCGGTTCATCACCTGGAACAGCGTGCGCGAGGCCGGTGTCGCGACTCACGTCGGCGACTGGGTCGCAGGCGACTGGCACCACGTCGCCGCCACGTGGGAGGGGTCGGAGATCGCGCTCTACGTCGACGGGCGGCAACGGGAGGCCCGCACCGACGGTGCGGTACCCGACCTGTTGGCGGACGAGATCATGGTGGGGGCGTCTTGGGACAGTTCGCAGCAGGCGGAGGCCGTCATCGACGAGCTCCGGATCAGCAGTCAAGCGCGGCTGGGCAACAGCGACACCTGCACCTATCGCATCCTGGTCGCCGACAGCGGCAACGACCGGGTACAGGTCTTTGACGCGGCGGGCAACTTCGTGAGCGCCTTTGGCGGCTCTGGCAGCGGCCCCGGGCAGTTTGACAATCCTCAGGGGCTGGCCGTCGATGGGATGGGCCGCGTGATTGTGGGTGACAGCGGGAACGACCGTCTGCAGGTCTTGGCGTTTGACGGCACCACCCTGGCGGCGGGCTCGATCATCACCGCCGGTCTGGAGAGTCCCACAGGGGTGGCGACGGGTCCGCTTTCGCGTATTCTGGTTGCTGACACCGGTCACGATCAGATCAAGGTTCTGGCTGCTGGCGGAACTGTGCTTGCGACCTACGCCGCGCCCAGCGACGGGCACGCGGGCGGCTTCAGCGGGCCGCGTTGCGTGGTGCCCGATAATGCGGGCAACCTGATTGTGGCCGACACCGGCAATGGGCGCGTGGTGATGGTGCGGGGTGTCATGCTGGAGCCGGGCATCTATCTGCCGATGGTCTGCCGGCGGTGGGGGCGGTGGGAGTGTGTCACATTGTAGGGTTGAGAAGGGAGCGATGATGAGTCTCGAGTCACGGTTCCCAGCAGGACAATGGCAGCCAGCTATCTGCACGACCTACTGCTTGACCCGCTGGGTAGGGCAGGAAGTTGTCCCGCCCTGGCTGTGCAGCAGCCGCTTCGGTCAGCCTCCCTCGTTCAGACGCCTCGGAGGTGCGGATCGAGTCGGTAGGACGGACACTTCAGGCCGAAGGGCGGGCAACTTCCCACCTTACCCAGGCAGCTGTTTGGGGTCGGGCTGTGTTGGCTCTGCGGATCTCACTCAGAACGGCAGGATTATCGCATTTCACCTAGCGTCAGCCGCAGAGGTCATTCAGAGCGGGTCAGCCGATCACCCCCACTGCAAATCAGGACCAGCGAAGAATCTCGGACCCCAATGCACGCCCGAGCTCGGGGCGGGAGATCCTTCGGCTTAGGACGGCTGGGAGGTGACGGTGGCTAGGTCGTTGGGTGAGTTGCGGGGGCTGCTTGGGTCGTTGGCGGCGCGGCAGGGGTGGGACTTCTCCTGTGTGCGCGACGCGCGGGAGCCGATGCCGTGGGACTACGTTTCGCTGGTCAGGCACTACCTTAGGCCGGCTGATCGTGTGTTGGACATCGGCACGGGTGGGGGCGAGCGGTTCCTGGAACTTGCGTCGCACTTCGGTGAGGGGCTTGCGGTGGATATCAGCCCGGCGATGATCGCGCAGGCGGCGCTGAACCGGCGAACACCCGACACCGTCGGGGCTGAATCGGCGAATGAGCGAATGAGCGAACCGGCGAGTGAGCAAGAGAGCGAGAAAGCGCGGCAGTGTTCGGTGGCGTTAGCGAATGACGCTCACCGGCGCGGGAAGGTGCGGTTTGCGGTGATGGATGCGGCGACGCTGGGGGTGGGGGGCGAGCAGTTCGACGTCGTGCTGAACCGGCACGCGAACGTGGAGGTCGCGGAGATCGTGCGGGTATTGCGGCCCGGAGGTCTCTTCATCACCCAGCAGGTAGCACGGCGGAACACGCTGAATCTCCTTGAGGCCTTCGGGTGGACGCCGGAGAGCTTCGGGCCGGGGTGGTTCCAGCCGGTCGACGCGTTGGCGGCGGCCTTCGAGGCGGCGGGCTGTCGTGTGATGGCGCAAGGGGCGTACGACGTGCGGTATTGGTTCCTGGACGTGCCGTCGTTGCTCTTCTGGCTGACGGCGGTGCCGCTGCCCGAGCTCTTCGATCTGGACCGTCACTGGCGCGGCGTCAACCGGATCTTGGACGCGTACACCACACCGCAGGGCATTGAGACCAACGAGCATCGGGAGCTGCTGATCGTGCGAAAGGAATAGAGGTTCACATATGAACGAACGCATCCCACATCCCCACCATCGGGGAATGGTCGTGATCGCTGGGCTAGTGTTGCTTTCGCTGATCCCCATCTTGGCGGGGATCGGCCTCGTCCTCACGGACCAGAGTGGCTATGGTACGGCGCTGATCTTCATCGGCGGCCTGCTGCTCTTCATCTTCGGGGTCTCTCTGGCGGTGGCGTGGTGGTCGGGCAGACGGGAGATCGACCGGATCCGGGACTTCCTGGCAAGCGACCGTCCCCTGATCCGCTGGACCTACGGGCCGGAGATCTGGGCGGACATCCAAGCTGCACGATGGATGGCGCAGTTGGGGGACGCCAGGTTACAGCTCGGCTGTCTGGCTGCGATGTTCGCGGTCGTGGGGTTGTTGACGGGGGGTCTGATCGGCGCCGATGAAGGGGTGCGCGAGCTGCTTTTGGGTGGCCTGATGGGGGCGGGCGGCGGGGCACTGGTGGGCCTGGCGATCGGGGGGACGATCGCTGGTGCCAGTCGACTCGGCGCGAGGCGGGCACTCGGGCAGGGCCCGGAGACGGTGGCGCTGGGCCGTGATGAGATCTACGCCAACGGGCAGTACTTCCGCGGTGATGGCGATGCAACGTACATCGTTGCCGCACGTATTGAAAGTGAAGAGGCCTTTATGATTCTGGCGGTGGATCTGCAGATGCCCCGCCGCCCGCGGATGCCCGAGACGCAGACCTGGGAGATCGCGGTGCCTCCCGAGGCCAGGCGCGAGGTGACATCCCTAGTGAAAGAGGGGAAACTGACGAATGAGCGACAATATGACACCCTTTGAGGAAGTAGAGCAGCAGCCATCGGCAACCGGCACGCCCCCGGCGCCTGAGGAGGGGCAGGACGCAGGGCGCGACTGGGAGCGCGGGCGGCGCCGGTGGCGGTCGCCTGGGTCGTGGCTTGGCGGCGCCATCCTCATCATCTTGGGACTTATCTTCCTGGCGGAGAACCTGGGGATGTCGATCCCGATTCTGGACAACTGGTGGGCGCTCTTCATCCTGATCCCGGCGGTAGGCGCCCTGAACAACGCCCGGCAGGAGTATGAACGGAACGGGCGCCGGTTCAACAGCTCGGTCTCCGGCTCCCTGATGGGCGGCCTGGCGATGGTGCTGGTGACGCTCACTTTCCTGTTCAGCTGGCCCTGGGGCGTGATCTGGCCCGTGTTTCTGATCCTCGCGGGGCTGACGGCGCTGGCGATGGGGATTTTCGGGCGGTGAGCGCGACAAAACGGGGAAGCGGGAAAGCGAGAAAGCGGGAAAGCGAGAAAGCGAGAAGACGAGAAAGCGAATAGTGAATCAGCGCTTCGGGGCGCCAAGGCCACCCTTTGTCTGCGCCCAAGGGCTTTCTGAAGGCCTTGGGCGCTTGAAGACAAGCCACCGGCGCCTGCAGCGGATGCGCGAACAGCAGTGCCCAAGGCCCAAGCCCGAGTCTGCTCGGGCCGAAGGCCCTTGGGCATTCCGACCAAAGGCCTTGGGCGCTTGGAGACGAGTTATCCGCGCCTGCAGCGGAGATGGCGCAACACAACAGCGCCCAAGGCCCACAGAAGGCCCTTGGGCGCTTCAGGGCCGGCCACCTACGCCCAAGGTGGAGGGACAGATGACGGATTTCGACGCCGAGATGGCGTACTTGGTGGACCTAGCACGGGCGGTCGTGGAGGCGTCGCGGGTCCAACCTGGCGCGTCCGTGGGCGGATATGGGCCGAACGTCACCGGTGAGACGCTGATCCGGCCCGGCGGGCGGGACTGCTACCCGGCGTTCTGGGTGCGCGACTTCGCGATGTCGCTGGAAGCGGATCTGTTCACGCCGGAGGAAGTCGTGCACGCGCTGCGGCTGACGGCGAGCCGCCAGGCGGCGGCGGACTGGCAGACCCGCAGCGGGAGCCGCGTGCCCCGAGGTGCCATTGCCGACCACATCACCTTCGGCGGGCTACCGATCTACTTCCCCGGGACGCTTGACGACTACGAGGGCCAGGGCATGCCCTTTGGACGTCTCCCGTCGCTGGACGATCACTACTACTTCGTGGAGATGGCCTGGTACGCGGTGACGCGTTGGGGGCGCGACGACCTGCTCGCCGAAGTCGTGGACGGCATGCCGCTGATCGAACGGCTGCACCGGGCCTTTGGTGTGCCCAAGGTGCGCGAGGCGACCGGCATGGTCTGGTGTGAGGAGGATGACCGCGGGGTCTCCTTCGGCTTCACCGACACGGTAGTGCATACGGGCGACCTCCTCTTTTGCTCGCTGCTGCGCCACAGGGCGGCGGGCCAGATGGCGGCGCTGGGTGTGCGCGTGGGCGACTCGGGCAAGGCGCGGCACTACCGCGAGATCGCGGCCCAGATCTCGGCACACCTGACGTCCGTCTTCGGTGCTGAGAGCGGCCTGTTGCGCGCCAGCACCGGCAAGAGCGCGCAGCCCGACGTCTGGGGCTCCGCCTTCGCCGTGTACGTGGGCGCGCTGCCTGCCGGCGCGACCGCGCAAGTCTCGCGCGCACTGTGCGACGCCCTCGCTGCGGGCACGATCGCGTGGCAGGGCCAGATCCGCCACGTTCCGACCAACGCCGACTTCAGCGACCGGACCATGTGGGAGTCCGTGATCGGGGACCGCCCCATGAACCGGTATCAGAACGGGGCCTATTGGGACACGCCGGTCGGCTGGGTCTGCTACGCCGTGGCGCAGCACGACCAGGCTGCGGCGCGGCAGCTGGCGCTAGACTACGTTGCAGACCTGCAGCGCGACGATTTCCGGAAAGGACCGGCCCACGGCGCGCCTTGGGAGTGCGCCCACCCCGCGGGTGATCATCGCCAGAACCCTGTCTACATGGCGAGCGTCACCTGTCCCCTCGGCGCCTTCCGCCGTCTGGGATGGGTGACGTAAGCGCATCCTCAGATCTGTAGTACACTTGCCTCCGACGTACCAATGTACCTGCGTGCCGACGTGCAAACGTTGAAGCGTTTCAACGTTTGCACGTTTCAGCGTTCACACGTTTACACGTTCACATCATATCGAGGAGCTATGCCATGTCCGATAATCCATTACCTTTCAGCACGCCTGAGACACAGGGGATTTCGTCCCGGGCCATCTTGGATTTCGTCAACACCGCAGAGGCTGAGATCGATGCCCTGCACAGCTTCATCTTGGTGCGGCACGGTCACCGGGTGGCGCAGGGCTGGTGGGCGCCCTACGCGCCGGAGCTGCCCCACATGCTCTTCTCTCTGAGTAAGAGCTTCACCTCGACGGCGGTGGGGCTGGCCGTAGCTGATGGCCTGCTCAGCGTCGACGATCCGGTGATCCGGTTCTTTCCCGATGATCTGCCTGACGAGATCGGCGACAACCTGGCAGCGATGAAGGTACGTCACCTGCTCTCGATGTCCACAGGCCACGAGGAGGAGCCCACGGGGAAGATGGAGTCGGCGGAGGACGGAAACTGGGCGAAGCCCTTCCTGGCGCAGCCAGTGGTGCACGAGCCTGGCACGCACTTCCTCTACAATACGGGCGCCTCCTATATGTTGTCGGCGATCGTACAGTCCCTGACCGGACAGACGATCCTCGACTATCTGACCCCACGGATCTTGGAGCCGCTGGGCATCGAAGGCGCCGTCTGGGACACCTGCCCGCGCGGCATCAACATCGGCGGGTTCGGCCTGTGGATCAGGACCGAGGACATCGCGCGCTTTGGCCAGCTCTACCTTCAGAAGGGGATGTGGCAGGGCGAGCAGCTGCTCCCGGCGGCGTGGGTCGAGGAGGCGACGTTGTCCCAGATCGACAACGCGCCCAACGACAACGTCGAGTGGGAGCAGGGGTACGGCTACCAGTTCTGGATGTGCCGTCACAACGCCTACCGCGGCGACGGCGCCTTTGGGCAGTACTGCATCGTGATGCCTGACCAGGACGCCGTGCTGGCGATCACCAGCGGCGTGAGCGACATGCAGGCTGTCTTCAATCTGGTCTGGGACAAGCTGCTGTCGGCGATGAAGCCCACCGCGTTGTCGAAGGATGAGGCGGCCCGCGTGATGTTGGTGGACAAGCTGGCGGACCTGGCGATGCCGCCGCTCCAGGGGCAGGTGTTGCCCGAGGAGACCGTCCAGGCTCAGATTGCGGGCAAGACCTTCGCTTTTGACCTCGATGCGCAGCGTGTGGACGACGAACGCCATATGCCCCCGCCGGAGGCGCAGCTGCTGAAGTCGATTGCCTTCGGCTTTGACGCTGAGGGGGGCACCATAGCGATCACCGACGGGCGCGGGCCGCAGCCTGTGGCATTTGGGTTCGGTGCGTGGCGCAAGGGCACCACGATGCTGGGCGATGATGCGCCGCGGCGCGTCGCTGCGAGCGGCGCGTGGCTGGACGACAGGACATTGGCGGTGAAGCTCTGTTTCTATGAGACGCCGTTCCGACCCACGATCACATGTGCCTTCGACGGCGATGAGCTCCAGTACCAGTTCACGTCGAACGTGGGCTTCGGCCTGCGGGAGCGACCGGTGCTGGTGGCCAAGGCGGTCTAGAGTCCGCCGGCGTGTGCCGCCAGGGCATAGTGCGCCCCACCGGTGCCGAAAGGGCTATGCAAGTATGGGGCTGAACAACGTTAGATTGGTCGCGTTCTCGCCGACGGGGACGACCAAGCAGGTACTGGCAGCGATCGCGGAGGGGCTCGGCGCCGCGTCCGTAGCATGGCTGGACCTGACGCCGCCGGCGGCGGATGGGCTAGATCCCGTGACGCTGACCGACGATGTCGTCGTGATCGGTGCACCGGTCTACGCGGGGCGCATTCCGGAGACGGCGATGGCGCGGCTGCAGGCGGTCCGCGGCGAGGCGACGCCGGCGGTCTTGGTCGCCGTCTACGGCAATCGCGCCTTTGAGGACGCGCTGCTGGAGCTGGCGGATTGGGTCGGGGCTGCGGGATTCATCTCCATCGCCGGTGCAGCCTTCATCGGCGAGCACTCCTACGATACCGATGCGACGCCGATTGCGACGGGGCGCCCCGACGCGGCGGATCGCGAGAAGGCGGTCGCCTTTGGCGCGGCGGTGGCTGCGCGCCTGGCGGCCTCAGAGAGACTCAAGCAAGTGGCGATGCCGGGAGGCCGACCCTACCGCGAGCGCCATCACGGTGAACCGATTGCGCCGGTCACCCTGCCGGAGCGCTGCACGCTCTGCGGGCTGTGCGAAGATGCCTGTCCCACGGCGGCGATCACGGTGGGGGAGGACGTGGTCACGGAGGCCGGAGCCTGCATCCGGTGCTGCGCTTGCGTCAAGGTCTGCCCGACCGGTGCCCGCGTGATGACCGATGCGCGCATCCTGCGCACGGCGCGATGGCTGGCCCGCGAGCACGGTGCGCGGAAGGAGCCGGAGGTGTTCTTGTAGGGATGCCGGAAGCCGGCTGCTGGATGGTGGATGTCTAGTGCGGCGTGCTCGATGGGTTGGGGTGGCCCGGCAAGAGAGGGCGCCAGATAGCCTGTTGGCGGGCGGGGGCAGTCCCTTAGGGACTGCCCCCGCCGTGTGATTCTGATATGAGCAGCGCCGGTCTGCCGTTGTCGGCGGCTGCCCTGATGCTAGTTGCGCCTGCCTGTCGCTTAGGGTGCTCGCATGACGAGCGGCAGGTAGACCTCGTAGAGCTTGACGGTGACAGTATCGGTCGCCGTCACCCCTTCGGGCGTACAGAGATTGTATGCAGTCAGCATCACCGACTTTGCACCGTCACTCGCATAGGTGTGCTGGACCGCCGGCGTGGTCACCGTCGCCGTCTGGCCGTCGCCGAAGGTCCAGCTGTAGGTGATGGGACCGGTGGCGTTGAGCGGCGCCGTCGTGGCATTGAACGCGACGGCTGTGTTGATCAGCGGATGCTCCGGCGCGAAGGTGAAGTCTGCGCTCGCGAGCGGCGTGCACGCCGACGTGACGATGATGGTGAGGGTGGCGTCATCGGTGAAGCCACAACCGTCCGTGACCGTGAGCTTCACTTGGTAGGTGTCCACGGCGTCGAAGGTGTGGGTCGGGTTCTGGTCCGTGCTCGTGTCGCCATCATCGAAGTCCCAGGCCCAGCTCACGATACCCGTGCCGTCCGTGGTGCTGGCGTCGGTGAAGTCGACCGTGGTGCCTTGCACGACGGAGAGGGCACTGGCCTCGAAGCCAGCCGTCAGCGCGGGCGCCAGCACGGTCAGCTGGACCGGCACACCTGTTGCAGACGGCCCTTCGGCACTGGTGACGCCGTAGTCGACGTTGGTCACGGTGCCCACCGTGCAGGGCAGGTTCCCACGGAACCAGCCGGTCGCTGTGCCGCCCTGGGCGGTCAGGGACCCCAGGTTCCAGGTGACCAACCCGGCTGCCGCGCTGCCGTTCGTCTGGACATTCGTGAGGCCACCTGGCACGGTATCCGTCAACACGACGCTTGTGGCGGTGCTGTTGCCGGTGTTGACGACGTCGAGCGTGTAGGTCACCGGCATGCCGGCTACGCGGTTGCTCTCGTAGGCCTTGCTCACCTCGAAGTGGGGCAGGTCGATGGCGA
This sequence comes from Anaerolineae bacterium, assembly GCA_016927095.1. The sequence continues at coordinate 9,739 of JAFGNI010000374.1, forward strand.
AGGTGGCGCGGCTGGTGTTGTTGGTGTAGAAGGGTTCGGTGTCGCTGACCGGCTCGCTGCTGGCTACCTCGGCCTCGTTACTGAAGGTATCCAGCCCCGTAGCGGTGGGCGGGATGCGCAGTGTCACGAGGAGCTCGTCCTCTTGGCCTGCGGGCATACCGCCGGTGTCCCAGGCCACGTGGGTCCCATCGTCGCGGTCCGGTGCGTAGGGCGCCCAGCCCCACGAGCGGCGCGTCGCGGTGATGAACTCAAAGCCACTGGGCAGCGTGTCGGTGAGCCAGACGCTGCCCTGCGTGTTCCACCACCACTCGTGGCCTTGGTGGTCGTTGCCGAAGCGCAGGCTGAAAGTGACCAACTCGCCGGGCAGAAGGTCGCCGCCCACCAGCGTTTTCTGGACCCACAGATCCGGACCCGTGGTGAGGGTCACCGTGTCCACGTTGTCATCGGGATTGGTGTCGCTGCCGACGAGCGTGACCTCTGCCGTGTTGGTGAAGACGAGGCCGAAGGGCAGTGGTTCGGTGTTGGCGATCAGGCCGAAGTTGAAGCCCGGCGACCAGCCTGGCTCGAGGAGCTCCAGCGTGATCGTGAAGTGGTCACCGTTGTCGCGCCAGTCCCACCACTGCCAGAAGTTGCCGCCCACGCCACCGTCCAGGACCATGTCCGTGGGATAGGTGTCGGTCACCGTGACATCGTGAACCGCTTCGTCGCCCACGTTCTCGACGGTGAGCCAGTAGCCGGCGCGGCGGGTGTTCTCGCCCCCGTCATCCCACTGCCCCTCTTTGCGCACGCGCAGGTTCGGGCCGTGGTCGCGGAGCGTCTCGGTCCAGCTGCTCGCGTTGTCGTCGCAGGTGTCCTCCCCGGAGAGGCATGTGGCCTCAGCGGTGTTGACCAGCACGGTGCCGGGCACGGCGTCCGGATCAACCATCAGTCCCACCTCGTAGTTGGCGCTGTATCCGCTGTCCAGTCCCTCGGCGACTTCCCACACCAGTTGGTTCGTGCCGACATGGGTCGGCGTGACGAAGTACTGCCCAGACTGATCCTGGCGCCAGATCCACGCGAGGCTCGTGGAGATCGGCAGAGTCTCAGTGATGGTGAAGGCGCCCACGGGTTGGTTGCCGTTGTTGTGGATATAGACCCAGTACTGCAGGGTGCCACCGGGCACGAGCTGGCCACTGCCCCAGTTCTTGTTGAGGCTCAAGTTTGTATGCGGATTGCCGACCTGACCCCACCACGGCGCCTCGTTGTCATCGCTGCTGAGATCGTTGGCGGCGGTGATGGTCGCCGTGTTGGAGATCGGCATGCCGGGCCAGGCGGCTGCGTCCACCTTGGCCCGCAGGTAGACCTCACTGCACCAGCCGGCGGGCATAGAGGGCCTGGCAACTACCAGCTGGTGGTCACTGCTGCTCACCTCATACCAGCCTGGATGTTGGGCCCACCAGTACTGAAGTGTCAGCGAGAGCGGCAGCGTATCGGTGACGGTCACCTCAGTGCTGCCCGTCGAGCCATAGCTGCAGGTGTTGACGCTGAAGACGACATCCCCATCCGGCGCGGGATCACCGGTCCACGCCCACTTACCCACGTTGAGATAGGTGTCGTTGCCGGCGACCTCATCGCTCCACTCCGCGCGCTTCTCCCAGTCGTCTCCTTGATCAAAGGGATCGCTCGTGGCGATTTCTGCGGTGTTTGTGACGCGCTCACCTACGGAAGCCGTAACCTCGGCGAAGAGGTTGAACCAGATCCAGTCCCCCGGGTCGACGGTTCCGAGATCCCAGACTACTTGGTTGCCGCTACCCGTGTGAGCGAAGCCGGAGGTGTCGGTGAGGTAGGTCATCCCCTGGAGGGTTTCGGTGATGACGACATCTGGGGCAGGGGCATCGCCTTCGTTGCGGTACTGCACGGAGAAGACGGCGTTGCCTCCCTCGGCAACCCGGTTGCCATCCAACCCCTTCTGCACGCGCAGATAGGGCGCGGGGTTCGCAGGACGGTATTGCACCTGATCGCCGTCGGGCTCTACGTAGACGACCACGACCTGTTGCCCAGGCGTGATATCCCACCTGCCGCGGAAGTCGCAGACGAATTCCTCCCCAACGGGGGCGATGTAGCCGACATCGATACCCGGTGCGTTGTTCTCGTGGATCTCGCACCGGACGAACAGATCCTCAGAGTACCACGACACATCGAGCGTGCCGGTGATCAGGTCGTACGCCACGTCAAGGGTGGCGTCGATAGTGCCGACCTGGACGTTGGTGCTATCGTTGTTGTCCAGCGTGGCATATACCCAATCGCCCGGCACAACGTCAGGCTGCTCAGGATACCACTCGTGGTGGTGGGTTGAGAAGCCGCTGCTCCCGCCCCACCAGGGCCAGGTCTCCGTGGTGATCTCGACCGTGGCCTTGATGCTGCCGATTGAGTCTGTGACGGTGATCCAGCCCGTGTGGCCCGGCTCGTAGTTACCATCCACACCATCTTCGCTGTAGTCCACCCTGACAAGGAGGTCTTGCGCTGCGAAGCGACGGTGGAACATAACGTCCGCGTAGTCGCGCATCGTCAGATAGCGAACGTGGCCCTCAGCACCGCGCGGGATATCGGCATACGTCGCGACGTATTCGCCCGCGGCATTGGTCCACACCTCCTGATAGCCGCCGTTCCAGTAATCTTCAACCCGCACCTGCTCGTTGGCAACGCTGTCGATCTGGCCCCAGACCTGGTCAGTCGTCGAGTCGGCCTCGGCGGAGAAGGGGTCGGGGACGACGATCGTTACCGGCTGGACGCCCTCACCCGCTTCGACGACGATGGTATCGCCGGGCCAGATGGGGCCGATGTCGCCGGTGTCGCCAGTGTTCCAGCAGCCATTGCAGCCGGGATCGCCCCAGACGGTGACCTGGGTGTAGGGCGTCGTGATCGTGACCGTGCCGGGCACGCCTTCACCCCACATGTCCGCGTGCTCGGTTCCTAGCCACATCTCCGCGCGGCGCACCTCGCCGCCGCTGAAGGCTACGTCTGAGTATTCGTTGTCGGCAGGATCGACGTCGTCCGTCAGCGGCGTGATCTCCACCGTGTTGGTATACCAGCGCAGCGGCTCGCCAATGACGACTTCATCGAGGTTGGCGTTGAACTCGAGGATGCCGCGCTCTCCCGGATAGAGCTCCGAGAAGTGCCAGGCCAGCAGGTCGCTGTTTTCCGTTGTCTCAACCAGCCGGTCGTAAGGCAGGTCATTCAGGTTCCACCAGCCGTCCCAAGCGGTATCGACCGGGAGCGTATCCGTGACCCATACGTCTGAAACGGTCTCGTCGCCCAGGTTGTAAAACACGACGCGGTAGCCCAGCTGCCCGTCGCCGTTCCACCAGTGCTCTTTGGACACGTTCAGGTTGGGGCCGTTGGGATTGAGCGTCACGCTGTAACAGCTCTCGTTATTCTCCGGCGCGCCGTCTTCACCGTCGGTGCCGATCACAGCGCAGTTGGCGACCTGATCGCCGGCTTCGAGCGTATCCGAGATAGCCATCTGGACGTGGAACCAACGGCTCTCGTTAACCCCCAGCTCGCCCAAGTCCCAGACGAGGGCGTTGCCCACCATCGCCGGGTCGGGCAACGGTTCATTCTCGCCAGGCTGCCCGCCGCCCCAATGGGCGTACTCGTAGGTCAGGCCTGCAGGGACGGTCTCGGTGACCCAGACGCGCGATGCGGTGTTGCCCTGGTTCGCGTACCAGATGAAGTAGTTGATCCCACCGCCGGGCACCGGCACGCCGGCGTGCATCGACTTCGACAGCGTAAGGTCATACCGTTCGCCGCTCACGGTCGCATCCTGATTGAGGCGCTCATTGTTCTCAGGCTGTGCGTCGTCCGGCGTGGTCACGACGACGTGGTTGTCCAGCGGCGTGCCCAGCGGGGCCTCGGGGTCGAGCGACAGGCGCAGGTTGATGTGCTGGCACCAGTCGCCTGGAAGGCCCGGCGCGTAGAGCGCGAACTGCCCGCCTGTGGTGACCACCTCGGTCCAGAGGGCTTGGGG
>JAFGNI010000375.1 GCA_016927095.1 Anaerolineae bacterium
GATCACCTGGCGGTATAGCTCCTCCCGGCCCTCATCGGACAGTCCGAATGCCCATGCCGAGTAATCCCAATCCCGCTGGCGGACCAGCACCCAGAGGGTACCCGGCTCCAGCTTGGTCCTGCACTCTTCACACAGCCCCAGATCATCCACCTGCCCTAATAGGTCACAAGCATAGCACTGGCCGTCGTACCCAACCCATTCCTCTTCACTATCCTCGCCCAAATTGTGCATCTTGTCCTCTCTCCTCAGCTTTCACGACACCCAACAAGGTTTCCCGAACACGCTGCATCACGTCTGTGCGTCTGGTAGGCGATCTGAGCATCTCATCCGCTCACAGCCCCGGATCCCCTTCTTCGCTTTCTCTGTCCTTACGACTCAGGATAGTGCTCAGCGGGCTGCAGCGCTGCATCGTTTCTCGCAGCGCCTCCTGCCGGATATCGCCCACCTCCCTGGCGAGATCGGCCAACAATTGGTTCCCGGCAAAGACGGCGTACAGAAGGCGCTCCATGGACAGTCTCGACAGTTTGAGGCTATCACCCCAGGCAACGCCGATCTGCCGTTGGAAGTATACCTCGCCGCGCCCGATCGCTTCTCCAAAAAGGTCTTCATGCTCTTTGCGGGCCGTCACGTGCTTCCAGCCAGACCATTCAGGGCTCAGCGCGTTCAGCCGCCCAAGCATCTGGCGAAACTCCTTGTCAGAGTAATAGTCCTCTAGAAATCCTCGCGGCATTTCCTGGTCTCCCCTCACAGCCAAAAACATCGCCGACATGGAAAGCGTGAAATGCAAAGTCCCTAATTCTGTGGGACATATATGAGCCAGCCTCGCACCGACAGACCGTCCACTTCGGTCAGCGTCCACTCCACAAACTTGTTACGTCCAAGCTTGAGGTCAGCGAAGTGCACTCCCTGTCTGCACGTCAGCACCGTCTTTGCTCAGCGCTTCGGCTTCTGCTTGCGTTGTGAACTAGTAGTCCGCACTGAACGATTTGATTACCTGTGACCAGACTTGGTCGATAACCCCAGGTTGAACACTTCCAGGAATGTCGGGCTCAGTAGAGCCAATGATGTGAACGCTGATGTCCCTCCTGTCCGTCACGATCATGGCACCGCGCAGATACAGATCACCATAGTCGGTGGTCGTCAGAACCAGAGTGTAGAGAGCGGCAGGGTAGCCACCGACCGCAGTCAGTTGGGCTTTGTTGCTGGCCTCCAAAACGGCGTCTATCTTGTCTGTGGAGGTGGATAGTTCAAGATCCACGATCTCGCTTCGCAACAACATCCGCAACGAGGACTCGGTAGGCGGATAGAGGTTGGGGTATAGTTCCTCTCGCAGGGGGTCCTCGATTAGCCGGACGATGATAGCCATGAACGGATCGCTGCTCTGCGCTGAGATCAACGTGAATGTCACGACCTGGCCGGTTGCTTCACGGCGCTTCTGGGTTTGTGCCTCGAGAGTCAGGTATTCGGGGTAGTCAAAGCTGACTCCGGTTTCTGTGTCAGAATAGTGCTTGGTTGTGGCGACAGGCTGAGCGGTCGGCGGGCTTGGCGTAGATAAAACCTGAACTGATGCGAGGTCGGCTGCGGCCGATTGGTGTCCGGGCGGAGCGTAGACCCACCAAAGAGCCAGAACCATAGAACCAACGATCAGCAGGCCGACCAGAAAGCCAGCTGCATACGCGAGCCACCTCCGTGCCCGTGATGAACGCTGTGCCACCTCGAACAGCCAGAATGGCACGCAGACCAGGCCCACATTCAGCAGCATATGTGAGCCCTGGATGGCAATCACAGCCAGACTACGAGGCTGGAGCATCAAGATGAGGCTTTCAGGGGCGAGATCCAATCCCAGGAGAAGATCGAAAAGGTCGACGGGAGGTTCTCCGAAAAGAAAGGTAGCTATTTGGTCAGCTGGCGCACTTCCCTGGACAGCCCACCGGACGAGGAGGCAGAAGACAATGTACCGCTGCACCGCGACGAGCAGCGCGGCGAGGATGAAAATGATGCAGCCTCGTCTCGCAATGAGACTGCTCTTCGGTGAGCTATCGGATTCTCTATCAGTCATCGATGCCCCATCCTCCGTGAGATGGCCGTGGATTATGCTCTCTTCAGCATGTTATCGTTGCGGTCACGCCTCCTCGAACCCATGTTGCTCGAACTTGAGCGTGCGGCTGTTCTCGCTGATCGTCCGGATGGTGCTCTCATCAAAGCCGGCCGGGTACTTGGCGTTGATCTCCACGGCAACCTCGACCTCGCAGCCGATCTGGCTCGTCAGTCGCTCGACAACCTCGGTGACGATGACCGCCATGTCCTTGTTGACGCGCAGCGGGTCGAGCCCGGCGCGGCCGTAGTAGCGGGTGGCCTTCTTTGGCGGGGCCTCACAGGTGCATTCGGCGAGCGGCTTGCCGCACTTGAGGCACAGCTCCGTAGGCTTTTCGCAGACGCACTCGGCGAGCGGCTTGCCACACTTGGGGCACAAGCTCGCCTCCGGCGGCCGGACGACGTGGTCAGGGTGCACCAGGAGGCTCTTGTCGTCGAAGTAGATTCTTCCCAGCTCCCGCAAGACGAGGCCGGTGTGATTTCCGGCGTCGCTCTTGCCTGTGGCGTAGGCGAACGGCGCATCTAGCCTGCCGACGCCGTCCTGGACGGCCTTGACCAAGACCGCCTGATCGAGGAGGCGGGGCAGATAGCAGTACTGGGCGAGGTATTCCCAGAGCTGCTTGACCTTCACTTCCCAGCCGCGCTCGTCGCTCCAGATGTAGCGATCGAGCTCCATGCGCAAGATGTCGGGCGACCACTCGGTGATCAACATGCCGTCGCTGCGCAAGCGGCGGGCAGCGCGATCGTAGAAGCTGTCGTCGCCGCTAATCCGGGTCGCCTGGAGGTCTATGGGTTCGAAGGGGTCGGGCTGGTGGGGCACCAGCAGCCAACTATAGGCCGCGCGGAGGCGAAGATCGACGGTCTCGTCGGCTTTCTCCAGGCTGGCGGCCACCTGACGCCGCTGCTGGGCGTCGAGGTTGAGCTCGTCTCGCTCGTCGTGGATCGATTGCCAGGCGAGAAACTCGCGGGCAGCGGCGTCGAGCGCGGCGGCGTCGTTCTCGTCGATGGCAATAAAGACGAGCATATTCTTGTACAGGCGCTGGGCCGTGCCGCGGTTGGCCAGAAACTTGCGCGCCGCCGCGACCGCTTCGCTATCTCCGGTCATGCGCTTGTGGGTGAACTCGGGGCGGAGGACGACGACGCGGGCGCGATCCTCGTCGACCACATCAGAGGTCTCGGGTGGGGCGACGTGGAACGCGGCAAACTCGCGGTTCTTGGGGACAGAACGGAGCCGGTTCTCGATCTCGGCAGTCACCTCTCC
>JAFGNI010000376.1 GCA_016927095.1 Anaerolineae bacterium
ACAGTCGTCTAAACAGCAAAGCATCCACAGATTACGCAGATTACACAGATTAAAAACAACAGATGATGGAGACCGGAGAGATAAGGGATCCTCGCACTTACGCGGTCATTGGCGCTGCTATGCAGGTCCACAAGACGCTCGGATGTGGCTTTCTTGAAGCGGTCTACCAGGAAGCGCTGGCGATCGAACTTCAGTATCGCCAGATTCCCTATCAACGAGAGGTCATTCTACCCGTCTTCTACAGAGGGCGGCAGCTTAGTACATCATATCGTGCCGACTTTATCTGCTATGATAGCGTCATCGTTGAGTTGAAGGCCTTGGCACGCCTTGGGGGCGTCGAAAAGGCCCAAATCATCAACTATCTCAAGGCCACCGGCTTCGAAACCGGCCTGCTCCTCAACTTTGGGGCCGTCTCTCTGGACTACGAGCGCTTCGCCTACTCAGAGCATTGATGTTCTGTTGTTGTTTTTAATCCGTGTAATCTGTGTAATCTGCGGATTGTTCATCCGTCGCCAACAGAGCCCGGGCGAAGACGAGGTAGGCCGTGTGGGCCACCATCCGGTCGAAGGGGCGCAGCCGCGCCGGGACCGCCTTATAGGGTCGCAGCAGCAACTCCTCCACCTCGGTGAACCCAAACGGCTGCATCTCCAGATTCCGCAGCAACACCCCCACCTGGTTCACCGTGGGCACCAGGCTGCAGAAGAATCCGCCGCCTTTGAGCGCCGCGTGGACCTGGCTCAGGTAGAGCCACGGCTCCCGCACGTCGAGGATCGCCGCATCGACGCCGTCCTCGTCGAAGCCGGCCTCGATGTCACGTTCATAGAACGTGACATGGACTGACAATCCTAGGCGCTCGATGTTCCCTTGTGCGACCGCCTGAATCTCGGGGCGTGCTTCATAGCTGTAGACATGCCCATGGGGCTGGACCATGCGGGCCAGCGCCAGGGTCAGGCCACCGCTGCCGGTGCCCGCCTCCAGCACCCGGCTGCCGGGGCCGATGTTCATCTTCATCAGCATGTAGCCGATCTCTTTGGGATAGATGATCTGCGTGGCCCGCTTAATGTTGCGGATCAGATCGTCCAACGACGGGGGGAGTAGCAGGTATGTGTAGCCCAGGTGGGTGTCGATGGAGTCTCCCCACCGGCGCCCGATCACATCATCCAGGCTCAGGACGCCATGGTGCGTCTGGAACTCTTGACCCGGCTGCATCCGGACGATGCTTGACTTGCGGTCGTTGCCGACCATCAGCACGAGATCGCCGGCTTGGATGTGGCGGGTGTCGCCCCAAGGGTTTTGGCTTGTGGTTTCCATGAAGTTCCTTTTTACAAACTTGTGCAAAGGCATTATAATCAATGGGAGACTGACCTGCAACCAGACGGGGGAGCCAATGCCTGAAGAGAGTATCAATCGCATGGCCATCACCATCGTGGATGGTGGCCAATCGAGGGATCTCCTGAAAGCCCTCAGCGAACAGAATTTCCCCGCCACCACACTCGATGCGGTGGGTGGATTCCTGCATGAAGCGATGGTGACCTTGATCGTTGGGATGTCCGACGCGCGGCTCCCCATGTTTTTCGCATTGCTTCGTGAGAAGTGTCCTAGTCGTACGCGCTATGTACCTATGGGCGTGGAGCTTTCTCTCTCTCCTGGTTACCCCATGATGATTGAGGCCCGTGTGGGTGGGGCCACAGTCTTCGTCGTGCCGGTGGAGCGCTTTGTGCAACTCTGAGGAGATCATAAGATGAAACTTGTTGTCGCCATCGTCAAAGACTCGGATGCTATGGATGTTTCAGACGCCCTCGTAGAGAATGATTTCCGCATGACGCGTATCGCCAGCACCGGTGGCTTTCTCCGGCGCGGGAACGTCACCCTGTTGATCGGTATCGAGCAGGAGCAGCTCGAACTGCTCTTCGGTACCATCCAGGCCGCGTGCCGTCCACCGGAGAACCCCAATGAGCACAAGGCCACGATATTCGTGTTGCCGGCAGAGGATTTCGTCCAGCTCGGGTAGCACCCGGGGGTAGTCAGCATGGCCGAATCAGTTGAGCAACGCGCCTATCACGGGGAACTGGCCCCGGAGGAGCTTGCGCGTGCGTTGGTCATCCGCTTCAACGAAGGGGAGACCCGAGCCCACTGGATGGAGGGCCAGGCCGGTCGGGCCGTCGTCCAAATTCAGAACCGGCAACATGAGTACGGCGATCCCTCGACCGCCGTCACGGTCCACATCTCCCCCACCAAAACCGGCATCACCGTTTCTGTGAGCGAACAGAAGATCCTCGGCGTCGCCGCCGATATGGCTAGGACCGGGGTGAAAGCCTGGTTGAACCCGATGCGCCTTATCGGGGAGTTGGACGACATTGCTCGCAATGTTCGCTGGCTTGGCCTGCGATCGGAGGTTTGGAAAGCTGTGGACGAGTACTGCCGCAACCAGGGCAGCGCTCGTGGCGTCGGTGGCATACTCGCCAACATCATCTGTCCCTATTGTGGCACGCCCAACGATATCGGTGCCCAGAACTGCAAAGCGTGTCGCGCGCCGCTGGCTGAAGCCCAGCCAATTGTCTGTGCCCGGTGCGGTTTCCTGAATGAGCCTGAGGCGCAGTTCTGTGTGAACTGCAGCGCCAAGCTCTAGCGTTTTAGGGCAGCCTAGCGCTGCAGAGCCATCAGCCTGACGCCGGAGGCATGATTGCGTGACTACAGCGTGATTTTGGCTGCCCGGGTTCGCCAGACTAAGTACAAAACGCCTCACACGGACCTCGACATCATCTCCCACGATGGCTTCACCGGCGTCCATGCCTATGCAAAGACGTCGAGATGCCTGATGTTGGACTTGATGCAGCCTTTGACACACCGGAGGTAGGGATTTGCGCGAATCTAGACAAGGGAAGATCAGGGTCTTGATAGCCAAGCCGGGCTTGGATGGCCACGATCGGGGGGCCAAGGTTGTGGCCCGGGCGCTGCGCGACGCGGGTATGGAGGTGATCTACACCGGCCTCCGGCAGACCCCCACGATGGTAGCGGAAGCAGCGCTCCAGGAGGATGTCGACGTTGTCGGGCTCTCGATCCTCTCTGGCGCGCATATGGCGCTGGTGCCGCGTATCATTGAAGCGATGGCGCAGCGGGGTCTTGAGGACGTGCCGCTCTTCCTCGGCGGCATTGTGCCACAGGATGATATCCCACCGCTGTTGGGGATGGGTGTTGAAAAGGTCTTTGGGCCGGGCACCGAGATGCAGTCCATCATCGACTATGTTCGCAGCGCCGCGGCCTCCGAGGCCGCACCCGAGCGCGGTTGAGTTCGGGAGCAGGGGTGTCGCAACCGGACCGTCGATCCCCAGACAGTGAAGGGCTAGCCGAGCAGGCATTGTCGGGTGACCGCCGCTCGCTCGCCCGTCTTCTGAGCCTGGTTGAGGACGGTAGCCCAGAGGGGCGCATCGCCCTGGCGAAGCTCTTCCCCAAGGCCGGGCAGGCGCATATCATTGGTTTTACAGGTTCCACGGGCGCGGGTAAGAGCAGTTTGGTCAACTGCGTCGCCCGTGAGGTGCGTCGTAGGGGCCAGACGTTGGCGGTTGTGGCGGTCGATCCTACGAGCCCCTTCTCGGGCGGGGCGTTACTGGGTGACCGGCTCCGCATGCGGGACCTGATGGAGGATCCCGGTGTCTTCATCCGCAGCATGGCATCGCGCGGGCATCCCGGGGGTGTGGCCCACGCGACACGGGACGTCCTGACGGTTTTTGATGCGCTGGGGGTGCCCGTGATCCTGGTGGAGACGGTCGGCGCGGGGCAGGTGCAGGTCGAGGTGGCGAGCATCTCGCACACGATTGTCCTGGTCGAGGCACCCGGGATGGGAGACGAAGTCCAGGCGCTCAAGGCCGGTCTGATGGAGATCGCGGACATCATCGCGGTCAACAAAGCTGACCGCCCGGAGGCCAAGATGACGCTCCAGGCGATCCGCATGGCCCGGCTGCAACAGGCGGGGGGCACGGGCCATCACCGTGGGACGGCTATTGATGCACCGGTGATGGAGGAGGCGCCGTGGTCGGTGCCCGTCATCGAGACCAGCGCCTTGGAGGGTACGGGGATCGATGCGTTGGTAGATGCGATCGAGGCGCACCGGGCCTACCTGCAATCCGGGGGGGAATGGCAGGCCTTGCGGGCGCGCCACGCGCATGCGGAGCTGGAGGACTGGTTACAGCGCTACCTGCGCGAGCTCCTCTCAGACACGGTGGATCCGTCCGCATTTGAAGCTGCGCTCAAGGCTGTGGTGGAGCGCCAACAGGATCCGGCCTCGGCTGCTCGGGCGCTCCTCGCTCGCCTGGTCGCGGAGCTGACGGCGTAGCCCATGTTGTCGTGTTCCGTCAGAGGAGGGGAACATGTACTATCACGGGAGCAAGGTGTGTCTCCGTCCCCCGGAGCGCACAGACCTCAAGAAGTTTGTCGCCTGGCTGAGCCACCCGGATCTGCGACAAACCACAAGCACGCGCTATGTCTCCGAGGCACTGGAAGAGCGGTGGTTCGAGAGTGCGCTGGAACGGATCAGCGGTAGCGCGCCCTCACTCCTGCACTACGTCATCGAGACCCTCGACGGCAACGTCCCGATTGGGTTCTGCTCTCTGATGGACATCAACTGGCGTGACCGCAACGCAGAGGCCGGGATCGTCGTGGGCGATGCGACCGCTCGCGGCAAAGGATACGGTACCGACGCGATGCTCGTTCTCTTGGAAGTGGCCTTCAAGTGGTACCAACTCCACCGTGTCTACCTTCATGTGTTGTCCGACAATGAGCGCGCGATCCGGAGCTACGAGAAGTGTGGCTTCGTGCGGGAGGGAGAGCTGCGCGAGACGGTCTTCGTGGATGGTACCTACCGTAATATGCTTCTGATGAGTATCCTAGAGCGTGAGAGCGAAGGGGAGGCACATGGCTGAACTGGGATGCTACGGTGAGATCCTGCTCTATGGGGGTACTGGTTCTCCGGAGTTGGCCTCGCAGATCGCTGAGAATCTGGGTCGAAGGCTCTGCAGCCGCGAGGTGATCACATTCCCCAACACCAACACGTTCGTGCGCCTGGGGTCGAGCGTCCGCGGTCAGGACACCTTCATTATTCAGACCACGTCCGCGCCGACCAACGACAACCTGATGGAGTTATTGATCTTCATTGACACGCTGAAGCGCGCATCCGCCGGGCGGGTGACCGCCGTCATCCCCTATCTAGGCTACGCGCGCTCCGACAAAAAAGACCAGCCGCGGATCCCCATCACCGCGCGGCTGGTGGCTGATATGGTTCAGAGCGCCGGGGCCGATCGCTACATCACGCTGGACCTCCACTCAGGCCAGATTCAGGGTTTCTTCAGCATCCCCGGTGACGTGATCACGGCTTTTCCCTTGTTAGCCGACTATATGCGTAGGAAGGACCTGCAGAACGCCGTGGTCGTCGCTGCCGACCTTGGGTTTGCCAAGAAGGCCCGCGCCTTCGCCACCGAGTTGGACTTGCCGGTGGCCTTCGTCGAGAAGCGCCGCGTCGACATGCACACCGAGGCGCTGACCGTGATTGGCGAGGTGCAGGGCAAGGATGCGATCATCGTCGATGATGAGGTCGACACCGCGGGCACGATGTGCGATGCGGCCCGCGCGCTCGCTGAGGCAGGGGTCCGCGATATCTACAGCTGCTTCGTCCATCCGATCCTCTCCGCCGACGCCGCGGAGATGATGCAGAAACAGCCGATCCGGGAGATCGTTACGACGAACTCCGTGCCGATCCCGCCGGAGAAGCGCCTACCCAACATGACCGTGATCTCCGTCTCACCGCTACTGTCGGGCGTGATCGAGCGCGTCCACGCCGGTCGCAGCGTCGGTGAGATGTTCGATCCCTATCACGGCTACAGCTAGCTGCCGGCAGGGACGAATCGTTGGCACGTTCGAATGTTTGAAGGTTTGAACGTTCGAACGTGCCAACGTGGTAACGTTCAAACGCTTGTCGCCTGTGCCGCCACCAGTGCCTTGGCTGCCTCGCGGATGGCGACCAGCTTGTAGGCGCGGCTCCAGCGATTGACCGGCAGCAGATCCCATACCTTGGCCCGGGTGTGGTGGATCCAGCGCTCCATGCTCGCCAGACACGTGATCATCCCGCCGCCACTCCCGCCGGCTGCTGCGACGGCGAGCACGGGCTTGCCGGCTACGCAGCTATCGTCGCCGCAGGTCGCCTCACAGCGGCGGAACCGGTCTGTGTAGGCCTTGGCGCTCTCACTCATCTCGCCCCAGTAGACCGGCGTGACCAAAATGACGGCATCCGCCGCGCAGGTCTTGGCGTGCAACATCTGGAAATCGTCGGCGACCTGGCACCGGTGGCTTGCCAGACAAGTGCCCCAGCCGTTCCCGCAGGCCTCACACGACCCCATGTCGAGGTCGTTGAGCCGCACCTCCTCCACCTCGGCGCCGGCTTCCCGGGCACCTGCCATCGCCGCCGCCGAGCACGCCGCCGTCAGCCCATCGTCGTTGGGACTGGCATAGATCACGAGTACGTTCATAGGGGTCTCCTTTAGACGCGCCGGTCCCGAGGCCTAGCGTCCCCGGTCGTAGACCGGATCCTTGCCCACCCAGCGCCCGGGCAGGACGGTGGGGATGGTCTCCCGGTCCTCCGGTGTGAGGACATAGTCCAGCCGCCCCAGCGTGTCGTTGAGCTGCTTCAGGTTGCGCGCGCCGATGATGGGGCTCGTGATGCGCGGCTCCGCCCTTACCCAGGCCAGCGCCAACTGTGCCGGCGTCAGGCCGCGGGCGTGCGCCGCAGCCACAAACCGCTCGACGATGTCGAAGGTCCGCTCGGTGTAGTAACGGTCCCGATAGCCCTCAGAATCACTGAGCCGCGTGTCCTCCGGCAGGGGCTCGCCGCGCTTGTACTTGCCGGTCAGTACCCCGCCGGCGAGCGGGTTGTAGGGGATCACACCGAGGCCCCGCCGTGCGGCAAAGACGAGTACCTCGTTTTCGATGCTGCGGTTGAGCGCGCTGTAGAGCGGCTGGATGCTGACGAAGTGCGACCAGCTGTGCGTCCGGGCTAACTCGAGATACTCGGCCAACTGCCACGCCCGTAGGTTGGAGCAGCCGATGTAGCGCACCTTGCCCTGGCGCACCAAGTCGTTGAGTGCCTCTAGCGTCTCCTCCGGCTCCGAGTCGAAATCCCAGCGGTGGATCTGGTAGAGGTCGATGACGTCAACCTGCAGGCGGCGGAGGCTGGCCTCGACGGCCTGCTGGATGTGGATCAGCGAGAGGCCGCGTTCGTTGGGGCCGGGGCCGGTGGTGCCATAGACCTTGGTCGCCAGGACCACCTGATCCCGGACGCCGCGCTCCTTGATCCAGCGACCGACGATCTCTTCCGAGACGCCGCCGTTGTAGACGTTGGCCGTATCGAGGAAGGTCCCGCCCAGTTCCCAGAAACGGTCCATTAGCTTGAACGACATCGCCTGGTCGGCGCCCGACCCAAAGGTCATCGTCCCCAGGCAGATGTCGGATACTTTCAGACCTGAACGTCCCAATCGTACGATTTCCATATCTGCGGCCTCCTCTTCGCTATTGCTTTCCGTATTCCCTATTCGCTTCGCGTTCTCTGCGACCTCCGCGGTGAGATCACCACGCAATCTGCGTGAACTCCGAATCCTCCACCCTGTAGATCCAGATGTCCGGGTCGACGACATCGCCTGTCGCGTCGAACTCCAGCTCCTCCAGCAGCGTGGGGACGGGGTTTTCCCTAAGGGCCTGGGCGATCGCACCGGCCTCAATCGAGTTGGCCATCTCCGCGCCCTGGGCCAGCACCTGCATCGCGACATAACCGTTGACGGAGTAGGTATCGGGATTGCGGTATTCGACGGCCTGGTAGGCCTCAAACCACGCCTCATCCCCTACAGCCCGGGGGCTTGGGGCAAAGGCGCTGACGTACATGCCCTCTGCGGTGCCATCGGCCTCATCGATGGTGGCAGCCAGGAAGGCGCCATCGCTGCACAGCATCGGGACGGTCACGCCTGTGCGCACCAACTGCGCGCGGAGGTAGGGCGCCTCAATCTCATAACCGGCATAGAAGATCGCATCGGGGTCCGCGGCCTGAATCTGGGCGATCTCAGCATCGTAGCGGCTCTGGCCCTCCTCAACCTCGATCTGGGTCACGGCTGCCGCGCCCAGCGATTGCAGCTCGGCTACGAGCGATGCGGCCAGCCCTTGGCCATATTCGGTGTTGTTGAAGACCACGGCGACCCGCTCCGCGCCCAAGTGCTCGGCGAGGAACCGGGCGTCCACCGCAGCCTGCACCGCGTCGTTCGCGTTGACGCGGAAGAAGTTGGTGTAGCCTCGCTGTGTGAGGCTCTGCTCCGACGCTGTGGGCGTCACAACGACGACGGGCATATCCGCGTAGATCGTCATGGCCGCCAAGGTCTGGCCGCTGTTCAGGTGGCCGATGATGCCCAGCACCTCCTGTCCTTGCCGGAGCGCGGCCTGGATGGCCTCGACCTGCGTGAGGGCAACGTCGCTGTCCGACTCATCGTCAAGGGGCTCGACGACGACACGGTAGCCGTTGATGCCCCCATTGCGGTTGATCTCCGCAGCGGCCAACCGCACGCCGCCGAGGACCGTCTGGCCGCCGTTGGCCTGGAAGCCGCTTAGCGGGACGGCGACGTAGACCAGGACATCCCCCCGGGTCGGCGCTCGTGCGCCGCCGCTGCAGGCCGCCAGCAGGAGGGCAGCCAGGATGCCGAGCACCCAGTTGCGATACCGTTTGACTTGCTTCATAGCCTCTGCCTTTATCCCTTGTCTAGCGCGTCGGTGTAGAGCTGTTCCATCTGGTTGGCCAGATCGGTCATCTGTCCGAGGTAGCGCTGAATTTCCTGCCTGAGACGATCCGCGTGGTCTTGGGCCAAGCGGTGCTGTGTACCGCCGGTCTCCTCCGCTGATATGACGTGGAGCTCGCTGGTCACCCGGGCCATTGCCGTCAGCGTTTGCCCCAGTTGCGGCTCGGCTTGCTGCATCTGCGCATCGAGCAGCTTCAGGCTCTGCCAGTCTCGGCCCAGCGCCTCCATCTCCTGGTTGAGCCGCTCGACAATGTCCGGGTTCTTCTCATACTTCAGCCGGGCCACCAACGTCTCGATCTTGCGCGGGAGATCAGCGTGGCGTTCCTCAAGCCGGTAGTCGCGTGCGTAGGTGTCCACGTAGCGCGCAAAGAGCGTGCCCTGTTCGACCCAGCTGTACATATCCTCGATGGCTTCCTCGAGCACCGGCTGCTTGGCCGAGTTCTTCAGCTTGTAGAGGTCGGACTCTGCGCTCTGGATGTATCGGCCCATAGCCTCGGCCCGAGCGCGGAGGGTCCGGTCCTGAATCGAACCGATCTCCAGGCGCCCTCGAAGCAATTGCCAAAGCACCTTCGCCGACGTGTCGGGATCGGTGATGCTGGAGACGACGATGGCTACCCACCCGGCGATCCCCAGGGTGAGCCAGCCCCACCAGGGCAGCACCAGCATCCCGTCCGCGCTAAGCGTTGCGATGCCCGTGAGGATGATCGTCCCCGCGACTACTAAGGCGCTCTCCAGACGGAAAAGTGCATACTGGAGGAAGGCGCCCGTCGCCTTGCGCTGGATCTCAGCTCGTAGATTGGCCATCCGGTAGGTTCCCAGGTATCTAGAAGTACGTTGAGATCGTCCGGTACAGCTCCTCGATGTCCGTTTCGTCGGCCCGCCGGAACTGCCCACCGCCGATCAGGGCGATCTCCTGCAGGAGTTTGACGTCGGCATCTGAGCCGAAGCCGATCGTGAAGATCACGATCCGTTGCGCCTCGGTATCGTCGAAGAGGCGCCGCAGCTCAATGCTGGTCCGGCGGCTTGCGTTCTCGAGGCCGTCGGTCATCACCACGATAGCATTGATCGCTTCGCGGTCCTGTTCGCGGACGATCTGGTTATGTGCCTCCCAGACCGCGTCGAGCATAGCCGTGTTTCCCTGCGGCTGTAGCCCGCGGATGATGCGCGCCAGATCGGACCGCCGGCTGTCGGTCAGGGGCTGCAGGCGCTCGATGCGCTTGATCTCCGTGCCGAACTCGATCAAGCCGACCTGGTCGCGGTCTCCGCGGATGTTGTCCAGGAAGACCAGCAGCGCCTCCTGTGTCGCGGGCATCTTCTGTCCCTCTTCCATGCTGCCGCTGGTGTCCACGACGAGGACGACGTTGGTCGGGCGCTTGGTGTACCACCAGACATTCCGCACGACCTCCACCACCTGCTGGCTCGGCATCTGCAGCGTCGTCTGCGGCTGCCGCCAATCGACGGCGTCGGTGCCCCGGAAGGGGCTGCCCTCACCATCCAGCGCGATCGACAGATCCGCCGGCCGGTACCCTTCCACCAACAGCGTTTTCTGTGCCTCCGGTCCCGTGATGTAGCTCGCGAAGGCCTGGTAGGTCGCGCGTTGCGCCTCGCTGAGCGTGTCCAGCTCCAGCAACGCCAGGGGATGGTCGGCCCAGAGGGTGCCCTCGGCCGGGTAGATGGCCACGAGCCGTTCTTCCGGTTGGCTCCGGTTCCAGGCCAACACGATCTGCTCCTGCGCGACGAAGGCGTCCAGGAAGTTGCGTCCCTCGGCCTGGAGACGCTCCAGGATGACGGCTTCGCCCTCGCCGTAGAATCGCACCGTCGCCTCGACCGCGCGTACGTATTCCAGGGTTGCATCGTCCGTCGCCGCAGCCTCTGTCAGGCCCCGGGTCAGGCCCGCACCGGCGTAGAACTCCGCCAACGTGGCCAGCAGGCCGCTGGCGTTGTTGGTGCTGGGATGGTTCCATTTGAAGCCCGGATCCTGCGTCGCCTTGCGCTGCACCTGTTGCCAGCCCACAGACTCGTAGGGCCAGCTGAGCTCGCGCGCCACGCTTTCCCACGCCACGATCACGATAGGGCTGACCGCGTAGCGAACGGGCGTGTTCGTGCGACGCTGGGCCAAAGGAATCACAGCGTCCTGCTCTCCGCCGTTCACCTGGGCCGCCCACTGCGACTCGATCTGCTGGAACCAGAGCGTGCTGTCCGGCGACAGCGCTTGGAAGGCCGGTGCCGGCTCCAGGCTCTGGGCCACCATCTTGTCCGGCGTCAACTCAAGGGTCCGGATAGGCAGCCGGACAGCGTCGCTATCCGCGTCCGCAGGGGATTGCGCGTTGAAGCTGTCGACCAGCTTGTCAAAAGTTGGCTTCATCGCCGGCGAGACCGCGATCACCAGCTCAGTGGTAGGGGCATCGGGGCGCTGGCTCGCACCATCCTGCGGCAGTCGCCGGCCTAACCACGCCAGCGCCAGGCGACCGCCGTAGACCATGCCGCCCAACAGCGCACAGCCCAGGGCGAGAACGAGCAGAGCCGAGGCCAACCGCACCTGACGGCGGGATTGCCGCGGGTCCGGTGGTAAGTTCAGCGGCGAGTTTGATGGGGTGGTCATATCACTCCGCCACGTTCAGCTCAAACCAGCGCAGCAGTGCCAGGAGCACATCACGATCGGGGTTGCGCATCGCGTCGGCCCGCGGCACCACTGACTCCACACCACGATCGTCCCACTTGACGAAGAGACTGTCCGCGGCAGCATTCAGCGGGACCGCGGGATTGGCCGGGCGCAGGCCGTAACCCAGGCCGGCTTGCTGCTGCTCATCGCTCAGCAGGAACCGCTGGAAGTCCAACGCCGCGTTCTTCTCCAGCGCCGTGGTTTCGGGGCCGACCCAGACGGAGAAGGGGAAGTCGAACCAGGTCACGTAGCGGGGGTAATAGAGGTCGATGGGATCCTCCCAGCGTGTGAGGATGCCTTCCATATTCAGGAGGAGGTCGGTCTCGACCAGTTGCCCGCCATCGCCCACGCTGTAGCCGAAGAGCGCGAAGTCCTCGGCGGTGTAGGCGCTGGCGCTGCTGAAGTCCGTGACGGCGCCCATCAGCTCCTCCAACCAGCGCTGGAACTCGGGATCGGTGACGTCGGCAACGCTGATATCCGGTCGCCCATAGTATTCGCCGGCAGCGGCGATCATTGCGTGCAGGCCCGCGACATTCTTGTTCGGGTTGGGCACAACCAGCTTGAAGAAGCCCCAGCTTGGATCACCGCCCAGATCGGGCCAGCCTCCCCGGGCGATCGCGGCGTCGTGAATCGTCTGCCAACTGATCTCGCCGAATTCCTCCTGGAGCACCTCGGCGCGGCTTTCATAGAGCCCCCAGGTCAGCAGACTCGTGGCGATGGGGCGGGCGCGATACTCACCATCGGTGAGGAAGACGTCGCGCCCCAACCGTTCCTTGTAGGAGGCGTTAGCCAGCTCGACGAGGTAGCGGCTCTCGGGAATCCAGGCCGTTGGGAAGTCGACTAGCGCTGCCCGGGCAGCCTCCAGCTCCTCCGGCAGTAAGTCGGCCTCTAGAGCGCCGAAGGTATTGCGGTCCCAGCGACCGAGGGCGGTCAAGCCATCCATCGCGACGATCTCCACGGTGAAGGGGACGCCGTCGATCGTGGGGATGGTCGCATTGTAAGCCTCGGCTGCGTTGCGTACCCACGCCTCAACCGGCAGCGCTGTGAGGACCCGCACCGTCAGGGTGTCTGGACGATCTACGGTGATGGTATCGCCATCGCCCGAAGGCCGGGTGCCCCCGGGTGGGGTGGGACGGAGGCCGCGGTAGGTGAGTGCGATGCCGACGATAATCAGGGCCACGGCGACAATGCCGACGAAGATCCAGCGTGTTCGGTTCATAGTTTTCCCTCAATACATCCAAAGCTCTGGCTCCAAGCTGATGCCGTTGTCAGCCGCTGACAGCGAGTGCCGTGGCTCGCGACACCACGACCCTACCTATCACTACGGAACGGCTGGCGCGAGGTTTCACCGGCACGCAGTATCCATCCGTCACCGTGCCACGCGCCATAGGCAGAGGGTACCCTCGCTGTCTGCCGACGCCAGCCAATTCCCACCGGGGCTGAATGCCACCCGGCGCACGTGTCCCTGGTGTTGCGTGAGCGTGTCCAGCAGTGTCCGGGTTCGAATTTGCCAAAGGCAGATCGCGCCCTGCCAATCCCCTGCGGCGAGGAGATCGCCACTGGGATCGATCGAAAGTGCGCTGATCGGACGCACCGTCTCCTCTGTTTGGGCGAACCGGGCCAGTTCCTGCCCCCGCTTCAAGTCCCAGATGCGCACCGTCTCATCCCAGCTGCCGGAGCCGGCGGCGGCGTTTCCCGCGCCAAAGCTCACGCAGGTGACCTGGGCCGTGTGCCCCGTCAGCGTCCACAGCTCCTTGCCCTGGTGACCTGTACCGGCCTGCGCCAGATCCCAGATGCGCACGGTGCGATCCCATCCGCCAGCAGAGGCTAACGTCTCGCCATCGGGGCTGACCGCCAGGTCCAGCACGGCGTCCGTGTGGCCTCGCAATGTCGTCGCGATCGTCGCTTCGTTCGCCTTCCAGATGTGCACGACGCCGTCCCGGCCTGCCGAGGCCAGGAGCTCGGGGTTAATGTAGACCACGCGCGTGACGCTGCCGCGGTGGCCTCGGAGCCGCGGGATGTCGCTGCCGGGATCCAGCCACCGCCAGAGATAGATGCCCCAGTCGCCGCTACTCAATGCCAAACTGAGCCCGTCGGGGTGCCAGGCCACGCCGGTGAGGATGCCCGTCTGCTGCCGCAGCGATGTCACGGCCTCGCCGTTGCCGACCTCCCAGATGTGGGCCACCGCATCGAACCCCACGGAGGCCAGTTGGCGCCCGTCAGGGCTGAAGGCCAGGTCGGAAACCTCACCCGCATGGGCGACCAGCGTGTGGGCGAGACGCACGCCGGAAGCCTCCCCTTTGGTCTGGGGCGCGGGGGTCTGGCTGGTGCGGAGCGGCGGCATGACCTGGGCGGTGCCCGTGGCCATCTCCAGGGCCTCGGCCCAGGCCTGCACACCCCAAAGTGCAGCCTCTTCCGAAAGGGCGGTGGTCTCGTGCAACTCTCGGGCGAGACGGGGGATGAGAACCCCGGTGGACAGCTGCGCGGTGGGCGGCGCCGACTTCATCCGGCGCAGTTCATCGGCTACACCCTCTTCCAGGGCACTCACCAGCACGAAAATCTCGCGCCGGTATTCGCCGCAGTAGTCGCGGAGCAGGGCCTCGACCCGCTTGGGGTCGGTGGAGACGGCTTCGCCATACTGCTGGATGATGGTCTTGAGCGACTGGCGCGGGACAT
>JAFGNI010000377.1 GCA_016927095.1 Anaerolineae bacterium
AGGGTGAGGACGGCGCCCTGGCTGCCAGTGCGGGCAAGCGTCTCACCGACGAGGACCATCTCGGCGCCGAAGGGCACGTAGCGCTCATCGGGCCGTGCAGCGGGCCAGGGGAGCGAGACCAACGTTACGGGCCTGCCGTCGGGTCGGCTCAGGCTTGGGCGCAGGGCCTGTCCCGTCCCGAGCGGCAATGTCACGGTCCGGCAAGCGCCCAAGGCCAGCCGGTCGACCTGGACCTCGGTGTCACTCTGGCGGATGACCAACGATGTGCCGGGACCGCACCAGTGCAAGTAGGCCAGCGCTGTGCCGTCGTTCCGGGTGTCGTAGTCGACGCCGCGCAGGTAGGGACCTCCGCCGAGGACAACGCCGGGCCAGAAACGCTCGGTGGGGAGGGTGGGGTATGTGCAGTCGGCCTCGAGTCCCGGGAGTGACACGGAACCGAGGTCCTGAAAGCCACCCCCGGTCACGGTATATGTACTCACGGAAGGATAGACCGTGGAACTGCACCGGTCGACGGGCAACTGGTGCGTAAGCGTGGTGAACTGAACGCCGGCTGTCCGGACCTCGGCGTCGAGCAGCTGGTCCGCTGCAGAGAGCAAGGTATCCCTGTCGCCCCAGAGCCGCGTTGCGAAGGAGGCCGGTGGGGCCGAACCAACAGCTTGCCACGCAAGAGAAAGCTCAATCGTGGCGCCGGGCCGGAGGCTCCCGGACCAGCGGAAGCCCAGAAGCCGGATGGGGCCGAGGTCGGCGTCCAGTGCAGTGTAGCCGAGTTCGGGGACCAACGATTCTACGGGCTGTGAATAGAGGCGGTAGCCGCCGCTAACGGGGGCAGAGGTCCAGCCCTCCCAGGTGTAGGCGTGCGTCGTGAAGAGCACAGCGCCGGACGCGTCTTCCGCGCGCGTGCGCCAGACCTGGTCATAGTCGGCTCCCTCTTCGGGGTAGACGTAGGCGACGTGGACCTCGGGCGCGAGCCCCTCGATGGCCTGGAGCACCCATAGTGGGGTAGCCCAGTGCCAGTCGGCCAGAACCGTGGCGCCGGCCGGGGCGTGGAGGAGGAGCGGCTCGGCGCGATCGCGGATTGAGGTGTCACGGGCGAGCGCCGCGAAGTCGTGGATGTGCCCGGGGAGCTGCAGGAGCAAGGCTACGGCCACGAGCGCGATGATCGCGGCGGGCACCCGTCCGGCGAGGTGCCGTCCGGGCACAGGCAAGATGGCAATCGCGAGGCCCATCACCAGCGCCATCGGCAGATAGGCCGGCATCAGGTACTCGACGGTTTGCGGTGCGCGGTAGGTGATGGTGAAGAAGGTTTGCACCAGCCAGGCGATGATGAGTGAAATCGCGATGGCGCGGTTGCGCCGGAGGAGCCAGAACCAGCCGATCGCCATCGCCACCAGGACGACCGTCGGGAACTGCATGCGAAACAGTGTGGGCAGGAGCGGCAGCCGCAGCGCCAGGTCCCGCGGTGTCGCAAAGGCCAGCATATCGCCCCCAAAGCCGCGCGCCAGGACGTGGTCCCAGAAGCCCCGCCACGAGTCGAGATCGCCGGGGTTGAGTGGCGCACCCTCTACCGCGCCTCGGAGCGGCAGATAGAGCTGCGGCAGCAGCCAGGCGACGACGCCGGCGAGGGCAGCTCGCAACCAGATCGATGCCTGCAGGAGGATGCCGGGCGTAATCAGGAGGACGTACACGGCCCAGCCCACGGCGATAAATGCCAGGGATGGATGGTGGCCCACGCCGAGCCCTGTGACAATAGCGAGCTCGATCAGCGCACGCCGCCGTCGGACCATATCGTCGGTCGCTACACGGTAGCGGGCCAGGACAAGGTAGCCCAAGGCCACGATGAGCATCGTCGGCATGCGGATGTTGGCGACCGTAGCCTGGGCCCAAAAGGTCGACGCGGTCCCCAGTGCAAGCGCGGCGAGGATCCCACCGGAGCGGGCGCGGTGTAGCGTGGCACCCATCGATGTCGACCAGACTTCCACGGACCGGGCCGAGATCACCAGTGTTGTGGCGGCGAGCGCAGCGCTGAGCAGATTGGCACGCCAGGGGAGGGCGCCGATGGCTACCAAGCGGACCCACAACGCCGCAACGATCGTGTACAGGGAATAGCCGGGCGGATGACCAATGCCCCAGCCCGCGGCGATGAGCTGGAATTCGCCGCTATCCGCGGGCAGGATGTCCAGAGCGGTGGTGCCGGCGTAGAGAAGGAATGCTGACAGCCAGAGGGCGACCAACCAGAGTTGATCAAGGGCAAGCCTGGGACTCCCCAGGCTTGCCCGCGTGCGCTCGGGACGACGAGCCAAGAAGTTACTCCGCCATGAGCTTCTGTGCTTGCTCCGCGATTCGTTCCGGCGTGAACCCGAACTCCTGCTTGAGACGACCTGCGGGCGCCGATGCGCCGAAGCGGTTGATACCCATCACCGCGCCATAGCTGCCCACATAGCGCTCCCAGCCAATGGGGGTTCCGGCCTCGATAGCCAGGCGCTTAATCACGTGCCCGGGCAGGACGTTGAGCCTGTAGAAGAGGGGCTGTTCGTCGAATAGCGACCAGCAGGGCATACTGACCACCCGCGCGCCGATGCGCTGCTCGTGCAGGAGCTTCTGCGCTGCCAATGCGTCAGCGACCTCTGAGCCGGTGGCGATCAGGATGATGTCGACCCGGTCGAGCGGCGAGTCACTGAGCACGTAACCGCCACGCGCCACCCCCTCGGTCGCTTTGTCAACGGCCTCGGCAAGCGTGGGCAGGTTCTGGCGCGAAAGCGCGAGCGCCGTCGGGCCAGAGGTGCGCTCGAGCGCTACCTTCCATGCTGCGGCTGTCTCGTTGGCATCAGCCGGGCGGATGACCGCGAGGTTGGGGATCAGGCGTAACGACATGATCTGCTCGATGGGCTCGTGGGTTGGGCCATCCTCGCCAACAAAGATCGAGTCGTGCGTCCAGACGTAGATGACCGGGATCCCCATCAATGCTGCCAGCCGCACGGAGGGACGCATATAATCCGAGAAGATCAGAAACGTAGCACCGTAGGGACGGACACCGCCATACAGCGCCATCCCATTAAGCACGGCACCCATGCCGTGCTCGCGGACACCGAAGTGGAAGTTGCGGCCCTGGGGCGTTTCTCTGGAGAAATCACCAAAGCCACTCATATAGGTGCGTGTCGAAGGAGCCAGATCTGCCGACCCACCGATCAGTTCGGGGATGACCGGGGCCAGGGATTCCAGTACTTTGCCGGATGAGGAGCGCGTAGCGATGGGTTTGTCGGTAGGCTTGAACCGCGGCAACGCGGTCAGCCAGTTGTCCGGCAGCTTGCCGCTCAGGACGCGGCGCAGCTCCCTGGCTTCCAAGGGATGGGCCTGCTCATAGCTGTTGACCTGGTCGCGCCAAGCTGCCTCGGCGCGCTCGCCCTGGGGCACTGCGACACGGTAGGCGGCGAGGACGTCGTCGGGCACCCAGAAGGGCTCCATCGAGGGCCAACCCAGGGCTTCCTTGGTGATCTGGACCTCTGCTTCACCAAGCGGCGCCCCATGGGCCTCGGCGCTGTCGCGCATGTTCGGGCTGCCACAGGCGATGTGGGTCCGGCAGACGATCAGGTGCGGCTGGCCCTTGGCTGACTTGGCCGCGCGGATGGCGGTATCAATGGCGCCCATGTCATGACCGTCGATGACCTGGACGTGCCAGTCATTGGCCCTGAACCGGGCGGGCACATCCTCAGTGAAAGCCAGGTCCGTGGATCCCTCGATGGAGATCTCGTTGTCGTCGTAGAAGTAAATGATATTGTCGAGGCCCAGGTGTCCGGCGAGAGAAGCCGCCTCCTGCGCGACGCCCTCCATCAGATCCCCGTCGGAGACGATTGCGTAGACCCAGTGATCGAACAGTGTGAATCCCGGCCTGTTGTAGCGTGCGGCCATATGGCGGGCGGCGATGGCCATACCGACGCCGTTTCCGAACCCCTGACCGAGCGGGCCGGTCGTTGTCTCGATGCCCAGTTCGATGTCGTACTCAGGATGACCCGCCGTCTTGCTGCCCCATTGACGGAATTGCTTGAGGTCGTCCATTGAGATGGGGTAGCCTGTCAGGTAAAGGAGGCTGTAGAGGAGCATTGAGCCGTGACCCGCCGACAGGACGAACCGGTCGCGGTTGGGCCACTTGGGGTTCTGCGGGTTGTGCTTCAGGTGGCGTGACCAGAGTGTGTAGGCTACATCGGCCATGCCCATGGGCATGCCGGGGTGGCCCGAATTGGCCTTCTGCACCCCGTCCATCGCCAGCACGCGCAGGGCGTTGATACATCGTTGGTCCAGATCGGTCTTTGGCATTATCTCCCTCCATGTGGTTCAGGTATCGTTCCAGTCTATCACGCTTCCCCGTTGCCGGAAGCAGCCGCGGATCCTATGGATGCCCGCCCCATCAAGTATGGGCAGACTCTACGAGGGCACGTAGGGCAATCGTCACCCGGCGAGGCCGCGCTGTCAGAAGCCCGGCCTCCTCCCACCGGCGTGCGAGGCTCGCGAGGGCGCGGTAGGAGATGCTATCACCAAACGCGTCGCGCAAGGGTCTCAGCGCAAACCGCCCCTGCAGTCTGTCGAACGCATAGGTCACCAGTGCTCGCTCGACTTCGGTCAGAGCCGGGAAGGCTGCGGGTGGGCTGATGGCTGGGTCGAGCGCCGTGGCTAGCAGCGTCTCAATCCACCGGCACACGTCATCGATCAGGTGGCCCATCTGGAAATATAGCCGGTTTGACCACTCGGCGCTGCCGTCCAGGTCGTGGATGAAGGGCGGCGACTCAACCAACGTGCCGTAGATGCCGAAGGGGAAGTCGGCGGCGCTGAACAGCCCAACGCGTGGGGTCACCGCCTCGCCGCGGAGGACGTCCCAACGCTGCTCGGTGATCCGGTAGGCCAGCTCAAAGGTGACGAGGATGCCCCCGTTAAGCCGCCAATACCAGCGGGAGCCGAGCCGGTCCTGGCATCCCGAGACCCTCGCGGCAACCGCTTCCACGATCTGGTCCCCGAGCCGCAGAGCCTGGAACGATGGGTAGGTGAGGGTCACTAACGAGCCTCCTTTGGCGGGGATGGGCGAGTGGCGTCGGGCGTGAATCGCGCTTCTACCCACGCGATCTCCTCGTCACGCGTACGGATCGCGCCATCCAGGCGTGCAACGCGCAGGCCTTGAAGGATCTCGCGGAAGAGCGGTCCTGGTCTATACCCGAGCTCCTTGAGGTCATCGCCGCTGAGATGCGAGCCGACGTGGCGCCACGTGCGCGCGTAGGCTGTGAGTTTGTCCTGCAGTGTGGTGTCGTCGGTCGTGAGCCAGGCTAGCGCCAGTGACTCAAGGTCGAATTCATCGAGGTGCGCCGCAATCTCACCGGGCTGCTCCGCGGTCGCCAAAGCCACCGAAGCCTTTCGCAGGGCGGCCTGCTGCGCATGGAGTTGAGCAAGGCGGGCAGGGAGTCTGAGCTGCCGCCGCAACCGAGCAAATGCCCTGTCCGATAGCCGGCTGGTGAAGAGCGCCCAGTAGAACATCTGCTTCTCCGACGGTGTGTCGACGCCCCAGGTCTTGTCGTCGAAAGACTCCCGGAGGCGGCTGAAACGCTCCGCA
>JAFGNI010000378.1 GCA_016927095.1 Anaerolineae bacterium
CACATTGACCTATGAGGGCGATCCGTATACGACACCCTTCACGATCCCGATGATCGTCAACGCGCGCCGGAGCATCGGCGCGCCACTGGTGCAAGACGGGTTGCCCTTCGCCTACTGGTCCGACGGCGGCGCCGCCACTCACGAGATCGTGGGCAAAGCAACGGCCCAGACCCTGACGGCGACCTATGGCTACATCACCTTCCTACCGGTTATCGTGCGCGGGACGGCGCCGTGAGCCGCCTTCATCCGCCGCACAGGCGCCTCACGTGAGCAACCGCCTCCCGAACGCGCCCAAGGGCTTTCGGCCCGAGTCTGCTCGGGCTGAGGCCTTGGGCGCTCTGGCGCAATCTACCGCAAGCGCCCAAGACCCCGGCGCTGAATCCGCAGCCCGGCGTCCCCTGCTCATCGCCGCCCTGCTCCTCCTGGTGGCGGCGCTCTCCGCATGTGGCTCCGGCGGGCTCCCGGTCTTCTACCCCACCATCACGCCATCACCGACACTCACGCCGACAGAGACAGCGACCCCGACCAACACGCTGGCCCCCACGGCCACACCGACCGCGACAGCGACACCCACCCACACGCCCACACCCACGCTGACTCCCACGCCGACCCAGACGCCCACGCCGACGGCGACGCCAATCCCCACCCTGACGCCGACGCCACCGGCGACGCCCACGAGCACGCCCGCGCCGCGTCCGGCGAGGCGACTCAACCCTCAGGGAACCGTCGGCCTGGGCATCTACACCACGGGCGTGCCCTATGACAACTTCGCTGCGGTCTATGCGTTCGAGCGCCTGGTCCAGCACCGCATGGTCTACGTCCTCTGGTTCCAGGCCTGGGGCGACGAGGACCGCGACTTCCTCCGGCGCGAGGTGCTCGATGCTGCCAGCCAGGGGATGACGCCCGTGATCACCTGGGAGCCTTGGGCCCGCAACTTCAGCGCCCCAGCCGCCTCACAGCCGGCCTACACCCTCGCGACCATCGCCGCCGGTGACCACGACGACTACATCCGCTCATGGGCCCGGGAAGCCCGAGCCGTGGGCGTACCCATCATCTTGCGCTTCGCCCACGAACAGAGCACCGAGCCCGGTGTCGTCTCGTGGTACCCCTGGCAGGGCGATCCGGAGGGCTATCGTGCCGCCTTCCGCCACATCGTGGCTATCTTCCGTGAAGAGGGCGCCACCAACGTCCAGTTCCTGTACAGCGGGATGTGGCTCCACGAATGGGCACCGCAGTACTATCCGGGCGACGACGTGGTCGATTGGGTCGCTACGACGATCCTCAACCACGGCACGGAGATCCCGGAGGACTGGGCCCAATGGTTCACCTTCGACGCGCTCTTCTCGCGGCAGTATCAGGCCGCGACGCAGTGGGGCAAGCCGGTGATGATCATCGAGCTCGGGTCGGCAGAACAGGGGGGCGACAAGGCGGCGTGGCTGCGTGAGGCCTTTGGTTCGCTGAAGACCACCTACCCGCTCGTCCGGTCTGTCCTACTCTTTGAGGTGGCGGTCGATCGCGAGTACCCCAACATCAACTGGTCCGTGGCGTCCAGCCCCGAGAGCCTGGCGGCCTTCCAGGACGTGATCCGTGACCCATACTTCCGCTAACAGACCGAGGTAAGCGATGACAACCTGCAAAGACTGTGTGGCCAAGCTGCTTGGCGCCTGCCACGGTGACTTCTGTCGCGCGGAGCGCGTCGGTCTCGAGGAGGAAGTCGCGCGCCTCGCGGCGGCTACTGGTCACACCCTCTCCGAGCTGGTCCAGGACAGAGGCCGCCCGGTCTGGCGTGCGCGCTGCCGCTACTGTGGACGGGAGATCGCCTACACACTGGACCCAGAACCCGGCGAGCCGGTGATCTTTGGCCCGCTGCTCGACGCCACCTGTGAACACGCTCCCGACGACGACAGTTCTCCGGCGTAGGTTGGCCTGTCCAGGCCGACCCGCCGGCGTGGCCGGCGTCCAAACGCGATACACCGGCATCGTGATGGAGATATCGATAGCGTTGGGACGTCGCCGACGATTGTCTTCTGGTGTAGGTTGGCCTGTCCAGGCCGACTCGCCGGCGTAGCCGGCGTCTGAACCCGAGGCACCGGCACCCTTATGGGTGCGTCGACGGCGCGACGTCGCCGAGGCTGGGCAGGCATGGCTCCTGACTCACAGCAGCCTATCCGCGAAGCTCTCACTCGTCAAGGACCGTTGGCCCTCACAGGTGCTCTGCCGTCGGCCGGGTCGGCTACCCGGCCTACATCACACCAGCCCGACATCACATCAGCCCGCCCCTAGGCCCGCCCCTACCCAGTCTCGTGTACCGCCTTGACGCTACCTTCAGCGCCACGACGGGCACAGCCCGCGCCACGGCGCGACAATCGCCTCCATCTTCACCAATCATGAACCGGGATAGCGTAGCAGAGGCGCGCGGATGCCGTCGGGCGTAATCACAGAGCTCCCGCTCGGCCTCGGCACGAGGCAACCGCAGGGCCCGGCCGGGGAGCCGCCGTCGCAGACCCGTACTGATCCGGACCTCCGGCGTCTTTTGGATATTGCGGAACCAATCCGAGCGCTCTCCCCACCCGGAGGCCACGACGTAGGTGTCGGCCTCACGGTCGTGGCGGACCACCTCCAACACCGTGTAGCGCGACTTGCCGCTCTGCCGCCCCGTATGCTCCAGCATCACAAACCGGCCACCGAGGACAAAGCCCAGCCCCGTGCGGTAGAGCGCGATGGGCGCCCGGAGAAGCAGTCGCGCGCACCCTCGAGGCCGCTGGCCACTTACCGTTCCCTTTGCCATTCCCTTTCCTCTCCCAAACGTTTGAACGTTCCAACGTTCTAACGTTTCAACATTCTTCCCCACACAACACCATCCACGGGCGCCCATCGACGCGGGTGATGAAAACCGTCATCTCGGGACCACCGCGCGTGGTCTTGAGCCGCTTGCGAAACGCGTCGGGATCAATAGGTGCGCCGCGCTTCTTGACGACCACACGCCCGGCGCCTGCGTCGCGAAGCCAGCGGTTCAGCGCCTTCAGCCCGAAGGGTCCGTGGCGGACGATATGCCAAGCGCGGGCGAACGGCGTGGTGACGGACGTCTCGGCGGTCAGGTAGGCGATCGTCGGGTCGAGTTGGCCCGCACCCAAGCGCGCTGCCAGCGTACGCACTAGGCCTGCCCGCAGGACGGCGGGGTTGGGCTCGTAGAGCACCGCCTGGGGTTCGCGCACATCCACCGTCGAGCCATCAGTAGGAGACAGCCGGCCGGTGGCGCCCGGCAGCAGCTCCTGCGGCCCGGGCAGGACAACGGCGGACCGGCTTTGGCCGCGGCGCAGCCCGCCAAAGCGCAGCTGGGCCTCCTTGAGCCGGATGCCCTCGGCGATGAAGGCCACCTCGGCCTCCGGCGGGACCTCATCCAGCGCGATGCCGGGAGCCGCCTTGACCATCACGTCGGGCACACCCTCCCTGAGCGCCGCAATCGCTGACAACGGCGGCACCATATCATCGAGGTGCCACGTCCGCGCCCGCCCGCCCTGCCGGTCGCCCACACGGCGTGCGGGATCGACGAACGCCGCGCTGACTGCGGTATCACCGCTGAATGCCAATCCGGTCCAATCGGCACAGAGCACCCGGACGCGACCGGCGAAGCCCAAAGCTGCGGCGTTTGCCTCGGCCAAACGCGCCCGCACCGGGTCTAGCTCAACGGCCAACACGTGGAGCCCGGCTTCCGCCATGGCGATCGTATCCGCGCCGATCCCGCATCCCAAGTCTGCCACCGTCTCGACCCCGGTGTCCAACAGGAACTGAGCGCGATAGGTAGCCACAGCGCGCCCGGTGGCCTGCTCCAGTGCCTCGTCGATGAAGAGAAGCCGGTCCGCCTGCGGAAACTTGCGCGTCGCTTTGCGCCGCAGGTAGGCTTGATCCAGCAACACGGCAGCCTCCGCCTGCGAGAAGCGCTTGCGCAGTCGTGTTAGCAGGCCCAACGTATCCTCAAGGTCGGCCACGCGCAGCTCCTCGAGCGCTGTGGCAGCGCGCGGCGTCAGGAGGAACTCGACGAGATCAGGTGTCAGCCCGTACATACGGCAGCCACGA
>JAFGNI010000379.1 GCA_016927095.1 Anaerolineae bacterium
ATCTGTGCGGTGGACCGTGCCGATCTGGCGCAGCTCGAAAGCCTTTGCGTTCATCATGTCTCCGTTTGTGTTGGATTAACCGTGCTGGTCACGCCCAACCAGGCGTGATCCTGCTCTCAGGATAACCGAGGAGATGGCGGCTGTCTTGATGCTCGCTGCGCGGTTCTTGGGGTTCTGGGGTCTGAAGAGATGGGAGGACTTGACTTACCTTGCTCTCACGGACGAGAACCCTCGTCTGGGCTCTGCTATGGGACCGCTGCGTCGGCAAGGTGGACGGGGGTCTGTGACCGGAGGATGTCAGCGCACGCCAATGGGACCCAGCGAGACGAAGTCTCCAACAGGCCTGTCGTCCGGGCCGAGCACGTCGAGACGCCCACCTTCAGAGACTAGGCCGACGTTGACCGGGTAGCTACCGGGTGGTGTCTCAGGGACAACAGTGATCTGGCGGGAGTCTGTGACGATTCCGGTCATCCACTCCGGATGTCCGCCATCCCTGCTACCCCAGACATGCCATTCGGCATCGAGGACCTGGGCGAAGAGGTGGGGCGTGGTCTCCAACGCCCTTGGCACTCGCCACACTGTGGTCAGCGTGAAGGTCTCACCGGGGCCAAGGAGTCGGGGTGTAATCTCATATCCGACCAGGTGCAGCTGGTCCTCGAAGTTTGCATCTATAGGGTTTGGCCACGCACCCTCCGGCGCCGCGACCTGGAGCGCTCCAACGGCCCAACTGTCGGTGGGGGGCGCATCACCGACAGCGATGGGTAACCGTCCGACTGTGTTGCCGTAGAGACCGATGTGGACGGTGAGGGAATTGGGCGCATAGAGGGTAGCAGGCAAGTCTACCCGGTAGGTGTCCACAAAGGGCACGTCTGCACGCCAAGACGTGGTCGGGGCCCGGCTGAGGCCAGGCCATGTATCCCGTTGGGCTACAACGATCCCCGCTTCGTCGATCAGGTGCACAAAGACGGTGAGGGGCTCCTCGGTCCAACGGAGCGGCTGCCAGTTGACGCGGATGTAGACTGGCGAGCCCGGCATGACCTCTTCTTGGTCCACGGAAACGGCCCAGATCTCAGCGACATCACCTACCTGGGCAGCGGGCTCATTGCCGACGGGCTGCAGAATCCTGCGTTGTGGATAGGTCACCGCGGGCCACAGAAAGCCGAAAAGCGCCACGGCGGCGAAGAGAGCCATCAGGCCCATGGTGACGGCGCGCGTCCACGCGGCGCGATGTAGCCATTTCTCGAGGCCGGCGACGAGCAGGATGGCGAAGGCCGGCAATACTGGGAAGAGAAAGCGTCCCATCGCGCCGGCCGGGTTGGCGGCCATGTAGTAGGCGACGGCCATCGTCATTAGAGCGATTGCGACGAGCAGCAGTGCCGCTGTCTCGCGCCCGAGCAGTCGGTGCCGCCAGCGCAGGTGCCCGGCGAGGCAGATCAAGCAACCGAGAAGCATCGTGGTTGTCATCCAGCCAGGTAGGGGGGTCTGACCATATCCGAACTGACCCCACAAGCTGGCCCAGAGCTGGGGCAAGCCCTGGCCGATGGCCCAAAGGTTGTTGGCTGCATCCCGGCCACCCCACATCTCGCGCTGCACTCCCATGCCTGTGGGCTCGCCGTAGAGTTGGACGTTTCGCACGTACCACCAGCCGCTGACAAAGGCCACAACTAAGGCTGCGACGGTCAAGGCACGAACCGCGTTCGGCAGCCAAGGCGTACGTTCGCGAGCGCGCCATGCAGCTAGGAAGATAGCGAGCGTCACAACGGGTCCCAGGAAAGCTATCTGTAGCTTTGAGAGCAGTCCAAGCCCTGAGACTCCCCCTAAGATGATGGTGTTCGGCCACCTGAGCCCATCTTGGACCAGGGTCACACAGGCCAGTAGCATGCTTACACCGGTCAGCGATGCGACGATATCATTGTTGATCGCTGCACTGAGATAGATGAACTGGGGGTTTAGGGCAATGACCGATGCCGCGGCGAGGGCAAGCGATGATGCCGTGGGATTGATGGCCGAACCAGGCTGAGATTCTGGCCGCGTCGGACCACCGAAGACGCGGCGCCCCAGCGCCTCGGTCACCACCACAGTAGCCGCCCCCAGCATGATGTTGACCCATCGGGGCACGAGGGCCGCCAGGTAGCCCTGCCGGAAGGGCTCCGCAGGACTGTGCCAGTACTGCAGCTTGTTGTCCGCGCCCGGCGCAAAACTCCGGTAACCCCAGAAGGGGTTCTGGAGGTGCTGATAGGTGCCATCGTGCGCGCTGGGAACCCATACACTCAGCGCGGCACTCAGCGCGTAGTAGAGTGGAGGGTGGTGGCTTTGAGCGCGTGCTGGCTCCTGCCCCTGAACCGGAAGGCGGCGCTCAGTTGCGAGGATGCGTATGTACCGGTAGTGGCGTATCTCGTCGGATGACTCAAAGAGCGGGCTCGTCACGCTCACAGCGGTGGCAAGCAGCGCAAAGGCCAACACTAGCGTCCAGCGGCCCTGTCGATCGGGATCGTACGATAGCCTTGAGTTCATTGGACAGCGCGTGTGATTCCTGGAAACACCTGGCAGCGCCCTCGGGGTGGCATCAAGCTTTGAGGGTGCGGTCCGGCAGTTCAGATGACCGAGCCGGACCGCACTTAAGCTGCTCTTCGAGCCAGAAGGTAGGCCCAGGTCTCTAGTTCATTGGCGTCACGGGCTACTCGCCCATCATCACGAGCACGGTAACGAGGCCATCATCGTCTTCCGTAATGGTGAGGGTGAGCTGCTCGCCATCCTTGGTCCAGGTGCTGCTGGACATCCCTTCAATCTCCATCCCACCTTCTCCTTTTTCCCAACCGGCACTGGTGAACGCATCCTCGTAGAAGGTGGCTACCGTCTCCAGGTCCTCGGGAGCGGTGAAGGTCGTCATGGTGCCAAAGCTGGTCAGGTCAGTGGCCCCGGGATAGACAGGGACACCTTCCGGGAGACCGCCCATCGCGACACCCTCCGGTGCCTCTATTGTGATCGGCTGGTTGACATCGGTCACGTCTTGGGAGAGCGTCGCGGTGCCCTGATCGCCCTCCAGTGTCCCCTCAAGTTGCACCCGATAGCGCACGATGAACTCTGGGAGGCCGGCCTCGTCGGCAATCCATACGTCAGCGGTGCCGTTATCGATGTCACCATCGGCATCGGCTTCGTCCAGCAGGTCAAGCCAGCCGGCTGAGTAGTTCACGCGGTAGTGTCGGGTCGCGAGGCCGTTGACCGTCTCCTTGCCAATGTACTCGTAGTCTTCGTCATCGATCTCGGCAATCCAGTCATCGCTGGTCGTCAGGAAGCTGCCAAAGTCGCTCTCATCCATGTCGTCGGAGCTACCCTGAATCCACTCGTCGCCAAAGCGGATGTACATCTGGTCCTCGATCTGGATGTATTCGATGTCGCCATCGGCTGAGGACATCATAAAGCGCTGCGCACGGGGACTGCGGGTGGCGGCTTGTTCGATGTAGAAAGTCTCGACGGTCCCATCGGCCTTCGTCAGCTCGTAGGACAGCGTCGCCCGGTAGCTGTCTAGTGCCTCGAGTCCGCCGCTGTCGAAGCTAAGCTCCTCCGAATCGTCGTCGGACGCCGCGTCTTGCTCATCATCCTCCAGGACGTCGTCGTCGGCCATGTCGTCGTCTGGCTGGACTTCCACGGTCACGACCGCTCCGGGACCATCATCCTCGACAGGTGGTTCGTCGTTCCTGCCGAGAGAGAGGGCCGAGCACGCGAGTGAGAAGACTAACAAGAGCCCAACCAGTAACAAGAGTCTGCGTCTCATCGGAATCCTCCTGACATCTATCTATGCATTTCGCTTGCTGGTGCGAGCTGCCGTCGCCAGAAGTGGCCTGGCGGACCTCGCATCGTAGGGCGACGACAGATAGATTGTACCACGCCTCACCGAAGTGACATCCAGAGGGATCCGGAGCGGTGGACAACGATCGATATGATGGCATAATGACGAAGGCCGATGCCGGGTTTTGGGCGCCGGTCGTCGCTAGTCACCTGACCATCCGGGAGGACCCATGCTCGACATTCAACTGATCCGTGATCACCCTGATACCGTGCGAGACGCACTGCGGAAGCGCAACGACGATCCCTCGCTCGTTGATGAGGTCGTGGCGCTCGACCTGCAGTGGCGTGAGCTGCTCCAGACCGTCGAGTCGCTGCGGTCAGAGCGCAATCGGGTGTCGAAGGAGATCGGACGGATGCGGGACAAGGATGAGCGGCAGGTCCGCATCGAGGAGATGCGCGAGGTCAACCGGCGCCTCTCAGATCTCGAGGACGCGCTACGCGAGGTCGAGGCATCACTGAGCGATGCGCTGTCGTGGCTGCCCAACATACCGGATGGCAGTGTCCCTGTGGGGCCCGATGAAAGCGGCAACGTTGAGATCCGCCGGTGGGGCGAGGCCCGTGACTTCGAGGGAGAGGGGTTCGAGCCGGTGCCGCACTGGGACCTAGGGCCCGAACTAGGCATCCTGGACTTCGAGCGGGGGGTCCGCCTCTCCGGTAGCCGCTTCTACCTGCTGAAGGGTGCGGGCGCTCGTCTGCAACGGGCCCTGATCTTCTGGATGTTGGACGTTCACACGCGTGAGAACGGCTTCCACGAGATCTACCTGCCCTTCATCATTAAACGCGAGATGCTTTTTGGCGCGGGGCAGCTTCCGAAATTCGAAGACAACCTCTACCACGACGTCGAGGACGACCTGTGGCTCGTGCCGACCGCCGAGGTGGCGCTGACCAACGTGCACCGCGACGAAATCCTGGATGACGAGGACCTGCCGCGTTACTATGTCTCATACACGCCATGCTTCCGCCGGGAGAAGATGAGCGCGGGCCGAGACGTGCGGGGTATCAAGCGGGGGCACCAATTCGACAAGGTGGAGATGTACAAGTTCGTGACGCCTGAGACCAGCTTCGATGAGCTGGAATCCATGGTAGCGCTGGGTGAGGATCTGCTCAAGCGGCTGGGCCTCCGCTATCGGGTACTAGCGCTCTGCTCCGGGGATATCTCTTTCGCCGCTGCTAAAGGGTATGACCTGGAGATCTGGGCGCCGGGTCAGGGAGAGTGGCTGGAAGTGAGTTCGTGCAGCAACTGCACGGACTTCCAGGCGCGGCGTGCCAACATCCGCTACCGACCGGAAGTAGGCGCTAAGCCCGAGTTCGTCCACACTCTGAACGGTTCGGGCCTGGCCCTGCCACGCGTGATGATTGGCATCATGGAGACCTACCAGCGAGCCGATGGCTCCGTGGTCGTGCCCGAGGTCCTCAAGCCCTATATGGCCGGGATCGAGGTCATCGGTCGCGAGGACTGGTAGCCTCTCGGCACTCGTAAAGCAAGAAACCTGGGTCACCCCTGACCCAGGTTTCCGTTCAATAGGCACCGTTCAGGATTCACTCCTCCTGTCGGGCAGGGGCCGGTTCAGCTGTCTCTCGGGGCCGGCTGATTTTGCGCAGATAGGCTGCAGTGGCCCGGGTGTTCTCTTCAAGGGCTAGAAGCAGAAAGACGCCCTCACCAATGCCATAGAACACCAATGCCGTGATGGCGCCGTAGAGGAGGACAATCAGAGCCGCGATCACACCGGCTACGGGACCGTTCGTAAGGGCTCTCGGTCCCATCGGACCCAGCCCGCTCTGAAATCGCTCGAAGAGCGCTCCTCCCAACACACTGGTCAGGCAGATGCCCAGGCCGCCCAGCACGGTCAACGTGGCTGAAACGATACCAAGGATCTTGTAGACGGTGCCGATGAACCGCAGGATCTTGAATTTCTTGTCCATATCGGATCTCCTATTGGCATCTTGTGTTACCTGGGGCCGATTGGCGCTCAGAGCTAATGCATGTAGCAGCCAGCTCGGCTTCACAGGGTCCTGAGGCGCGCCTCTAGCCTAGCAGCCGTAGGCCGCGTGTCAAATCTCTGCAGGGGGAGGACCCGGAGCAGGTTGGAGGGCAAGCCGGATGGGCTCCGGCCGCCCTGCTGTCTCGCCTACGGGCTGTAGAGGCTGGCGAGCATGCCTCTGGCGTACTTGGAGTTGCGGGTGCGGCAGATAGGAAAGGCGTTGGCTACGGCCTGCACACGATCGACGTATGTTTGGTCGGCCTTGATCTCGATGACGAGCAGGTCATCGATGGGCAGAGGTATACGCAGGTTTGGGCGTGCAGCTAGGCGCTGTTCGTAGGCGACTTGCCTGCTGTCGAGGGTCACGCGTACGGTCCTATCGGCTGTCAGGTAGTACTCGCGCCAGTAGCGATTGAGAAGCACCGGCTGTGTAGTGGTCTGGAAGCGCGATGCCCAGAGCGGCGGGAGGCCGTCCCGCACACGAGAGAGGATGGCACACCAACGGTCCGACAGGTTCACATCGCGGGCGAGGACTACCTGTTCCTTCATCCCTACCAACCCCCGCTTATGCTTCAGCTCCAGTATGGGTTGGACCGCGGGCTGGACATCGCCGTACCAGCGAAGGCGCAGCTTGTTGCGGAGGGCTACACCATCGAGATTGTCGGTCAGGGCGCTGAACTGATACGTGTCGAAGTAGAGGCTGTTGACCCAGCGCGCAGGGTAGGCGGTTCGTAAGCCGGCGGGATGCAGCTGCATCCACAGATGCAGTTGTGCCACCTGGGTCCCCGGGCACAGCATCTTCAGCTCATAGCGCATCAAGCGTTCACTCACGGGTTTTCCTAGGGCATCAGTTGCTGTGGTACGCCTGTGGTCGCTGGCACCAGCTGCACCCTCTCAGCGCCGAGCAGCCGCACGGCCACACTTATGGTTGTTTCCTGGTCCATAGCTGCCTCGCTATCGACCATCTGGATAGCCTCCAGTCTCAGCGCAAAGCGCGCATACTGGACAAGGTCGGTGTCATCCCGACCAGCGGCTCTGAGGGTGACGCCATCTCCTATACCAGCGAGCACCTCAGACGCATTCGCTGCTACTTGATCGGCATTGGCTTCGATGAAGGTCGCACTGCCGATATCGAAACCCAAGACCTCGATAGGCAACCCAAGTCTATTGGCGACGTCGATGTTTAGGATATTGAACGCCGCGCCGGAACCGGGCAGTACATAGGCCAGAATAGGCTGGATGGGAGCGAGCGACTGCTGCAGCACAGCCTGACGCTGTGCCAGTCGGTCCCAGGGCGGCGTCGGATCCGGCAGCTCGTCAGCCATCGCCGCGCTCAGACGGTGCCATGATGGCTGCAAGTCCTGACGCAGGTCTAGCAGGTAGTCGGCATTGCTGACTCGCCCAGCCTCCTTCACGTAAGCCCTCTGCAGGAGGGGATCACCGTAGGTTGCTTGCAACACAAGCCGTTCGTCCGTTGCCAGAGGGTTGCCGTTTGTCACGATAGGCTGCAGCAAATGCGATGCCGCATCGTAGTAGTAGCGGAGATTGGTCAAGGCTGTTGCTTCGGGGGCTGCCCACAGGTCAACAAGGGCCAAGAACCGACCATAGGTCGCCAGATCAAACACGTCTTCGGGGCGGCGCCGCCCCGTCTGGAGTGCATAGAGCACGGCGATTGCCGCCTCTTTTTGGTCCTCGAGCTCCGGCAGGTCAGGGGATGCGTCATACTGAAGTGTCTTGACGCCAATAGTGCGGAAATCGTGCAGGGAGAGGTTGCTCACAGGATCGGCAAGCGCTGCATCTGGGCTTCCGCCGAAGTGCGCCACGGCTTGCCAGAGTGGTGCTGTGTCGAAGCCAATGATGACGCCCGCTGGGCGGCCCTGGGCGGTTAGGAAGGCCTCTCCCAGACCTTCCTGAACCGCGTAGATCCCCCGGTAGCTCCCGTTAAGCACCAGGCGAACGAAGACACACCGTGGGGCAAGGAAGCCCTCCCGGCGTAGAGCTTCAGCGAAGGCCCACTGCATCAGCCAGTTATTGTCGGCTGGATCCTGGAGGGTGAACTGTCTGAAAGGCAGAGGGCCCAATAGCGTCTCTGATGTCACCTGTACCGCGAGAGGCCACTTGTCATCGACATCGAGGTTATCAGATGGCCCTTCCCGGAGCTGCACCTGCACCTCGGCGGCATCGCTGCCCAGACGCACTTTGGCGGGTACGACGGCATCGTCTGCCGACAGATAGATACCCTTCTCCAAGGCCATCTCTCGCTGCTGCAGCAGCACACGGTAATCGGCAAAATCCATATCGACGTTCAAGGTGGGCAGCTGCTCGCGTCGAGCTGCGGTCTCGATACGTGCCAAGGTGCCGCGGATTAGAATCGCCAACTTCCGGTGCAGCCCAAGATCACCCGCGGCCAAGCCGGTCACGAAAACGAGGAGCAACAGGACAGCCGCCCCAACCCGCCTGACGGTGGGGGGAGGCAGCGTGCGACTCTCGGGTTCGCCGACCTTCATCTGTCTACGCTCCCAAGGTGTTGTCCTGCTCCACGAAGCTGCACTGGCAGCCAGGCAGCCTTGACTGAAGCGCGTTCATGAGTTTATATAGGGCCTCGTCGTCGGCGCAGCTTATGAGATAGGTCGCTTGGAGCGTAGAGGCGTCGGTGTCTAGCCGTCGTAGGTCGGCTGCGGTCGTGTGTGCGAGGAGAACCTCCCGGATTCGCAGGGATGCGTCCACATCGTTTGGGGCGATCACGTTGAGATAGAGGTTGCTCGCCAGACGACGTGGTATCAGCAGAGAGCGGGCCAGTAGGAAGGCCACGAACACGACAATGGCCAGGATCGTCGGTGCGCGCTGATCCGCGCCCAGGCCCACGCCGATTGCCATCGCCATAAAGAGATAGAGGAGCTCCTCAGGCTCCTTGATGGCCGTCCGGAAACGCACAATCGAGAGCGCGCCGACAAGGCCCAAGGATAGCGCCAGCGAGGACTTGACAACGGAGATAACAAGGACCGTCGTCATGGCTAGAAGCGGCAGAATCTGTGCGAAGCGGGCGCGATTCGAAAGCGAGGTCCCGTAGCGTGCATAGAACCAGGCCAAGACACCTGACAGAACGATGCTTG
The DNA here is from genome assembly GCA_016927095.1 of Anaerolineae bacterium. Next base: position 8,945 of record JAFGNI010000379.1, read on the forward strand.
TGATCAAGTTGAAGGCCAGCGTCGACAGCGACAGCGGCGCCGGGCTTGTGAGGCCAAGGATGTTGTCCACAGTCACCTCCTTCCAATGGATCGGTTGATTCCCGTGACGCCATCCTGCAGGACGCCAAAAGATGCCGGTGAGACCGCTGCACTAGAGCTCCAGAATGCGATACCGACATCGTCGTCGAAAGCGGGGCTGGCACCTGGGGCGAGCACCACCAAGTTGTCGTGCATGCCTAGGTCAAACCACGGGTCGGTGCTTCCATCGATGTGCTCATTTCCCACGTAAAGTACGATCAGGCGATCCCAGGTTCCAAGGTCATCCTCTGGGTGCCGCACATCGTTGGCGCCACTCCACGACGCGATCACGCGGATACGCGTCGCGAAGGGTATGCTCGCCAAAGCGGCTGCGTCGCTCAGGATGAGCGAACCCTCGTCTATCGCAGTCTTTGTATCATTGTCGGTGATACGCCATCCTCGCAGATCTAGCCCTCCACGCCGGTTGACCCGCATCTCGAACCAGTCGCCTTCGGGGCTGCCCGCCTGGTCCACGAAGACATTCACTATCGTTAGGTCGCCGGCGTGGGCCATTGCGCTCCCCCCCCTAGCGAACCGGGCCGTGAGCACCCACGTTTCGCCATCTTCGAGGATGATCTCCGCGTCTTGCGGCAACGTTGTGTTCTCCCAGCCGGCGAAGACGTAACCGGGTTCCGGCACAGCCGTCACAACGACGGGCACCCCCTGGAAGTAAGTGCCCTGCCAGGAACTCGTCGCAGGGATCACGCCGTCGATCGCGATCTGTCCCTTGCCCTGGATGGGAGGCTCTAGGGTCACAGTCATCAGTCCGGGCAGGCCGAATCGAGCTACTGCATGTTCTCTCACATAGGTGGGACGGTTGGTCGCGAAGTCGCGCAGTCCCTGGACGTTCGCCTCCCACTCGGTAGATCCGGGCCAGCGCAACACCTCATAGAGGATGTCGGGGGCCAGCTCGGCAGCGAGAGCATCGACCTCGGTTACCACCGATGCTGGCGCCAGGCTCGTGTTGAGATGGTGGGCCAGCGCAGAGAGGAACCGCGCACGGTAGCCGGCGTTGCCAAGCAGCTTGCGGAATAGCAGTGTGTCACGCCCGCCGGTCTCGGGATGCCGGTAGTCGAGGAGGTGACTGATCATATCGGAATCCACCTGGCTGTAGCCTTCCGCGCCGTAGCCGTTGTCGCTGTCCCAGACAAGCCAGCGCCAACGGCCTCCGGGCGCGCGCGGACGGAAAAGCTGGATGTTGTGCGCGGGCCAATCCGTGTTGGCAGCGTAGATCTGGAGAATGTGGTAGTCGATGAAGTTGGCGATATCGACCTGGCTGGCGACGACGGCGTACGCTTCGGAATCACTGAGATCGTGGTTTTCGACGTATGCCATCAGGCTGTCCCACGCGACTCGATCACCTGCCACGACATCCCGGAGGGCCGACTCGGGTGCCTCCAGGACATCGGGTCGCATGGCGCCGTATTCGTCGGCGAGGAAGTCCTCATCGATGCGCTCACGGATCTGCACGATGCCCCAAGGTTCGCCGTTAAGAAAGAGGAGGGCGGCCCGACTGTGCGTCGCCGGCACATCCAGCGCAAAGGCGAGCTCCTCAGCCAGCTGATTGCGCATTAGTGTCCAGTTCGTCAGGGGGGGATGGGCGTAGTCCTGGCCGCCGCTATGCAGGACCAGCTTGTCAAAGGTCGTGACAGGGCCATCCGGAAAGAGCGGGTAGTCGAGACGGGACAGCCCGTAGTCCGAACGGAAGTAGACGCGGATCGATTTCTTCGCGTAGGCACGACTCTGGTAACCGTGGATGCGCACGCCGACACCGGTGGCGAAGCCGGACCTGCGGTCGGCATCGATGAAGGTCATATGTGCCGGGCGTTCCGAGTCCGGGCCGCGCACCAACGGGTTCTCGTAGATGCCGTAGGCTTCATCCCAGAGGTCCGCCGGATCGACGATTAGCGACACGATAGGCAGCGTTGCGTCCAGCCCCATCACGTAGGAGGCGCTGACTATGGGCCCGAGTGCACCATCCGCCAGGACAGCGCGCGCCCGGACGATGGTGACTGCCGGCGTCGCCGGCACGAGGCGTAGAGGCTGTGCATAGCGATGGGCAGTCTGGGGCGTGGGTGCGCTGCCGTCTGTCGTGAAGATGATCGGCGCCTTCGGATCCCCTGAGACGATCTCCAGATCAACCGGACGTACGTAGCTGCCGCCCGGAGGTGAGAAGCTGATGGTACCCACCTCGGAGTTCTGCGCCGTGGCGATGTCTCTCCGGGAGAGCACCAGCACTAGCAGGCTCAGTAACCCCAGCATGAGCGCGGCGAGACCGACGAATTTGGCGTCCTGCAACCAGGCACGCGGGCTGCGTACCTTGCCCTCAGAACCGTCCCCACGTCGATTGGGATGAGGCAAGGCATTATCGGGGCGTGTCGAGCTGCGAGTCGATGATGGGCGTTGATATCGATTCATGCAGTCCAGTCGTACGTCATAGACTCCAGTGCGGGCCACTCTGGCAGGCAGGGAAGTGGGGGCGTTGGTGTGTTGTCCAGTTGCATCGGCCCTTATGCTAGCCGATTGTGTTGAATCGTCAATCGGTCTCGAGCTACTCAGGTCAGATTGACGAGCATCGCTGTCGGACTAGAATGCCTCTACCATGCCCTCGACCCTCACAAATCGCGCAGGCTTTCGCGCCGTGTTCGGTGCGGTTCTGGCTGTCGTGCCGTTGGTGATCGCGCTAGGACGCGGCACAGCAGACATCAGCGAGCCAGCCTACGCGATGTTCCACATTGCTGAGAGTTACAGTACCGGTCGTGGATTTCCCTACGTAGATGTAGCAGGCCAGCCGCAGGTAACCTCGCCGCTCTTCGTAGTGTGGTTGGCCGCGATGGCGTGGGTGGGGTTACCTCTGCCGTGGATCGCGCTGCTGTCAGGGGCCGCTGCCTGGAGCCTCGCCGCGTTGGCGGTACGCGATCTGGGCCGGCGTATGGGCTTTCCATTTGGGGGCGCTTTGGCGGCCCTTCTGATCGCTTGTAGCCCGGCATCTGCCACGCCGAACGTCTTGGCCACTCACGTGCCATGGGTGGTCTGCCTGGCCTGGTGGGCGATCTGGGCCACCAGAACAGATACACCGCGCATCCAGACCGCGCTGCTGTGCAGCTTGCTAGCCACCGAAGCAGACGCGGTTACTGTGGGCCTCGCTGTATTCCTGTTGCTTTGGCGGTGGGAGCGGTCCGGGCGCAAACCATGGTGGACCGCCTTGTCGCTGGGTGTCCTTCTGATAGCCTGGGGCCTTGTGGCGCACTCGGGGCTGG
>JAFGNI010000380.1 GCA_016927095.1 Anaerolineae bacterium
AACGCCCAGGAGGATGTTATCGAGGACGGTCATGGTGGGGATCAAACTCAGGTCCTGGAAGGCGGTGGCGATTCCAAGGTTTCGGGCGTCCGAACCGGAGTTGATGGTCACAGGCTCGCCATCAAAGAGGATCTCACCCCCGTTGGGTTTCACGGTGCCGGCGAGGATCTTCACCATCGTGGATTTGCCGGAACCGTTGGAGCCCAGCAGTGCCCGAATCTCACCGGGCTGCACCTGCAGTGACGCGTCTTGGCAAGCCACCACAGCGTCGTATCTTTTGTCAATATCGCGCATCTGGAACACGGATGACCACTCCTACTTCATACTTATGCTACACGAGGCGATGGGGCGCTTTCCCCAACCCCACCGGCAATTGCAGAGGGTTGGCCGGCGGGTTCGCGCCGCCGGCCAACCCAGGCCAGACTCATCTATCCGATCGAAAACACGACCTACTTGAAGTAATCCTCGGCAACCTCGTCATAGGTTAGCCAGTAGGAGATCACATCACCGGGCTGCATTGCCATCGCCATGTCGCGGTACTCGTCCTGGTTCTGGTCAGTGTACCAGACCTTGGACTTCAGGTAGATGCTGTTGTACTCGGGCCGGTCGTAGACATCGTCCTTGAGCTCCTTGCCGGCCAGCAGGTTCAGGCCGAAGTTGAGGGCGGAGCCACCCACGCCGGGCGGGTTAGAGACGACGATGTACGGCAGGACGATCTCATCCTCGTTGACCTCCAGCATGCGCTGCATGTACTGGCCACTGTCAGCGAAGCCGATGAACTTGGGCCACGGGGCACCCACGGCATCGTAAGCCGCGATGATATTCTCAGCACTCTGCGATACCAGGATGCCGTCAAACTCCAGGCCGGCGTTGAGGATCTCGGTCATGACCTGCTGCGCCTTGACCGAGTTCCAGTCGTGGTTGTACTCACCCACGACCTCCAACCCCTGCTCCGCGATACCCCGCTCGAACCCTTCCTGGCGGTAGGTGTTCGCAGCATTGCCCTCAAGCGCAGCAATCATAACGACCTTGGCACCACGGCCCAGCACCTCTCCGGCGTAGGTCGCGGTCTTGTATCCAAGGTAGTCCTGATCGGTCGCGATGTTGAGGATTTTGTCCGAGTAGTACTCGCAGTCAACGTTGATGTAGGTGATGCCGGCATCAAGGGCCTTCTCGATGATGGGGTCAAGGCCGGTGGGGGCCACTGGGTTGACGAGGATGATATCGTAGCCCTCGTTGATGCTGTTCTCGATCTGCTGTGACTCGGTCGCCGGGTCCCAGTTCGAGACGAAGGACGCGTAGGAGACGTTGAATCCCTCGTCTGCAGCAGCCTTGGCGGCGTCCTGGATGTCTTCTTCGTAGCGCACGCGATAGGCATTGCCCTCGATCACGGCGTTGTGGGATGCCAACTTGACATCAGAGACGTCCCCCGAAGGCCCTTCGGCCGCGCCACCGCAGCCCATGGCCACCAGGGCCACCAGGCAGACAACTAACAAAGTGGGCAGGTACTTCATGGTAGATTCCTCCTTGGAAGCTTCAGTTTGAGACAGGATCACAGCCACACGCCTAGTTCACCGTCGTTCCTCCTTCGGGTTCTGGGTAACCCTAGTGCTCCGTCCGGCTAGCCAAGGTTGCGGGTGCAACAACACGCCGAGTCAGGCCACCTCTCACAGGGGCACGGGTTGAGCCGGTGTGTCACAACCAGGCCACGATGAGACCCTGTTCGACGTTGCCGCCCGATCCCTAGCCAGATCCTACTCCGTCCTATGCCCAACGCAACCGGCCCCTGCCCCACCATTGGCGAGCAGCAACCGGCCCATCAAGCGTTATCGATCAGGTCCTGGAAGTACCGCCGCGCCAGGCGAATCTGGTCCTCGATGTAGTCATTGTAGCCCAGCACCTTCCCGTCGCGGAAGGGCATATGGCAGAACTCGTAGTTGATGTAGCCCTCATAGCCGATCTCCTTGAGTGTCTTGATGAAGACCGGATAGTTCGTGAGCACCGGTTGGATGTTCCGGTCGAAGGAGACCATAGCGATCGAACCGTCGGCGTTCTCCACAAACTCAGCGTTGGCGTGCGAGAGGACCTGCAGATCGCCCACGTCGCGCACGGCCTGCGCCACATAGGCGTCTGCTTGCACTTTCTCGTTCCACCCCAGGCACGGCGCGTCAAAGCAGGCCTTGAAGTTAGGCGAATCGACCCAAGCGATGAAATCAAGCATGTCGTGGTAAGACTCGATGATGGGATGGTGGTTCTGGAGCGCCAGGATGACACCCGCATCCTCTGCCCACTTGGCGGCCTCCTTGAAGCACTGCGTAGCCCGTTGTCGGATCTCGTAGTCCAGGGCGTCGTAGTAAGTATGATGCTTGGCCGTCATCTCGTAGGTCGCGATGCCGTTGCGGAAGGTGATGCCCCGCCACGCGACAAAGAGCCGCAACACCGGAGCCCCCAGCTCCTTGGTCACGCGGATCTGCTCCTTCACCATCAGCAACTCGTTCTCGATGTGCTCGGGAACGGGGGAGGCGAAGTTGTTGTTTGCGGACATCGCGCATAGCTCCAGACCCTGCTCCGCCGCATAGGCCTTGATCTCCTTGCAGCGTTCAGGCGTCAGATCCAAAGGAGAGCCGTGGGGACGCTTGAGATCGAGCTCGACGCCTTCGTAGCCGTACTTCTTTGCTGTGTCGATAACCTCCTCGACCGTCAGGGCCGGTCGATCATTGAACCAGGTGCCTGAACACGAGATTGAATATAGGCCGACTTTCATCTCACCCTACCTCCTCATCAGTTACGTGTATGGTTGCCGTCTGCTGTGGACTACCGTCGTGTGAAGATACCCAACCATATAAAAGTCTATTCATCGAGGTGAGTCTGTCAATGCCTCCAACCGGTCGGTGTATGATACCGTTACCATTCAGTCTCAATGGGCTCATCCGTCCACAGGATGTCCAGTGCCTCCTGCACCCGCTCAAGGTACGTCTCTTCCATCGCCAGCTCCGTCACGCCGTTGATCTGAACATAGAGACGTCTCGCGTCGCCCGGATAGAGGGACATCACGTCCGGTGGCTTCTGCTCATCGATGTAGTGATAGGTTAGCTCCAACAGCGGCGGTCCCTGCACCACCACATTCCCAAGCAATCGCCCATCGTGGGCCGCACTGGTGAGCAAACGGTACAGATCTCGGAAGCGTTCGATATCCAGGTCCTCCCCATTGCACGTCACCCGCTTCTCGGCGGCCGTCTCCCCGGTGATCACGAAGTCGTAAGTCTCGCCGCCCGTGGTCACCACGATCCGGCGCACGTCGATCAGGAGCGGCGATAGGAACCAGCGCACAAGCAGTTTGGGGTACGCAAGACCAAGAAACGCCGGCGCCGGGACAACGTAGATCACGCCATCGTCATTGCGCGTCATATACGTTGTGCCGTCCTTTTGAAGTAACGCCAGCTCATAGTGCACGACCTCCGCGTCGAGGCCGTTCTTGAGGTCAAAAGCCACCTCCATCGTGGGCCGGTCAAAGCCGAAGGCCTCAATTTCCGCGGGGGTAAGGTTGTAGCCGACAATGTCACCCGCTGTGATGCCGAGAAGCGCGCCGAGCATCTCGACGCCGTAGGTCTGATCCAGCTCATAGACGCCCTTGCCGCGCACAATGTGGGTCGGTGCACCGAAGGACATGGCTGCTCTGGCGACATTGGGATCTCCCGAGGCGACCGCCTCCACCGTGACCGGCGCCGCCAGCGATCCCCCGCTGAAGGTGACGTCCAACAGCGCCGAGAGCGGGGAGGAGAGCGCCAGCTCCGGGGTGACGAGATCCTCAACAAAAGCCTTCTTGGGAACCAGAAAACTAGCACAGCGCTCCGATGCCATCAGATAGACCGTGGGATCGCCTTCAACCTGGAAGTAGGTATCGTCAGAGACCCGCTCCACGTCACCGATCAGCAGCGCCAGTGCACTCCCGTCTGCATAGGTGACCGCCACCCGCGCAGCCGGCTCCGAGAGCCCGTAGAGGCCCAAGTCGCGCGGCTCGGAGGTGACCGTGCGCTCCGTCAAGACAGTCCCACTATATGTGAGCAAGTCAATGAGATCGGGCGCGTCCACTAAGTCCGCAGGGATATCATCCACCAAGTAGCCCTCTCCAGTGAACGAAACACTGATGGTGTCGTGCACATTGCGGATGTCGACCTGCACCACATCCAGGGCGTCCGCGGCTTTGAGCGACACACCCCCGTCCTCTGACGCTGGGGGGTTGAGCGCCAGCAGCGCTGCAACGGCACCCAGCAGAACCACAACGATCCCGGCAATCAGCACCAGCCGTACCTGCCTCAACATATCACTGGTACCGCCTCACCAGCCAAATCACGATGCCCGTCGCCAAGGTGCCAAGCGGCAGCACGCCGGCCAGCAGGATGCCCAGTGTGCTCGATTGCGCTGTGGTGATGGCCAGTGCATTGCCCCCCAGGGACTTGGGTGGGATGGCCACCACGTCGGTACGCTCACAGAGGTCGTTGAGCAGATTGAGGAGATACTCGCTGTTGGCAAGGGAGGTGCTCTGAATCGATGGGGCGTCCAGCATGGCCGTCGACGCTGAGAAGACCAAATGGCTGCTAGCCTCCACAAACCCCGTGGTGCCATAGATGCGCTTGCCGGCCAAGACCAGGGCCGGCATCGGACCCCATCGCTCGGCTTGGTCCACGGAGAAGCTATCAGCAGCCTCAGCAGGCCGGACGCCACTCGTCTCACTGAACTGCAACAGCACCTCGTTGGTGTTATTGTCTCGCGTTTCGTAGACCAGCGTCAAGGGTCGCGCCAGCGGCATGAGCACAGGCGCGGATGGATCAAGCAGCCGGTCGCGATAGTCCTCGTCCACGTAGTCCGCCACCGGGTAGTAGGGCTGGTATTGGAAGGTGCGCTCCGCCGTGGTCTCGAACACCACGCCATCGTCGATGACAATGCCCCATTCGCTGAAGAAGACCTCAAGGTTCGGCAATGTCTCCTGGGCCACATCGGCGGTGTAGAAGAGGGTCTTGCCGTACCTGCTATCGTTGTAGAGGAAGGCGTCCAGCTTGCTGAGCGCTGCCTCGGACAGGTCGATGCGAGGGCCTAGGAGTAGGGCCAGATCATAATCATCGCCCAGTTCACCCGTTGTGAGGTTCACCGGCGTGACGTCGTAGTTGTTGTCGGCCAACAGCTCCGTGAAGGCGTCCATGTCGGCCATGCCGTTTCCCTCAAGCACGGCAACCCGCACCTGCTCATCGCTGAGCACATAGAGGATGGACGACGTCAAGGCCTCTTCTGCGCGGGAAGACTGTATGCGCAGCCCCCCACCTTCGGTGTAGTCGTAGTTGAACAGGTCCGAAAGCTGGAGCTGCTTGACACGGTCCCCCGAGGTCACCAACACATCCCCCTCTGACAGCGCCAGGTCGGGATACCTGGAAGCGAAGGTCGGGTCGAAAGCGTAGTCCACATAGGACAGCGTCACCCGAGATGACTGCAGAGGATACTGCTCGATGATGCGCTGCGCCTGCGCGAAGTAGGTGTTCCCGCCAAAGGCATCCTCGGTAGCCAGCACAAAGATCGCCACATCTCTGTCGAGACGCTGCAGCACTGACTGCGTTTCCGGCCCTACCTCAAAGGCCGCATTGGCTGTCAGATCAACGGTCAAACCGTAGCGCTCACCCAACTGCACCATCACGACATTGAACAGCACCGTTGCCGTGACAAGAAGACCGGTGAGCACACCGAAGAGGACCTGGAGGTGCCGTGCGCGGGTGGGGCGCCCGCTCGCGTGGGGTCGCCGCCCTTTCATAGCCTTGATCCATGCCATAGGCATCTCCTCAGAACCACCGCTCTTTGTCGAGCATCGCAACCGTCAGGAGCACGAAGAGCAGGCTGATACTGACGAAGAAGCCGACACTTGGGAGTTCCAGGATCCCCAACGTGAAAGCAGCGTAGCGATCATCGAAGGATAAGTTGCGGAAGACTGCCTTGAGAAAGCTGCTGCTCACCACCAAAGCCAGTGCATCGACCAGCATCACGAAGAGACTCACCACGAAACCAAGGATGGCTGCGATGAACTGGCTCTCCGTCAGCGACGAGAGAAACATACAGATGGCAATCAACGTCATCCCCAGAAGTAGCAGCCCGAGGAAGTTGCCCACAAACACCGGCCAATCCAGCCGGGCGAGGAAGGCCATCACCACAGCATAGAGAAGGGTCACCGATATCGCGATGAAGAACACTGCCACTGCAGCAGCATACTTACCTAGAACGATGCTCAGGCGACTGACCGGGGCGGTCAGCAGCAGTTGGTCCGTGCCCGAGCGCTTGTCCTCGCTCATCAAGCGCATCGTGAGCACAGGCACTAGGAAGAGCACAACCGGGAAGAGCAGCTCGAACAGCTTCGTCATGTTGGTCGTGTTGCCGTACAGGTTGTAGGTGAAGAAGTAGTAACCCGAGAAAAAGAACATCGCGGACAGGAAGACATAGCCCAAGGGCGACTGGAAGTAGGCTCGGAACTCACGCTTAAGTATCGCCGGCATCGATCTCTATCCTTTTGCGCCGCTTACCGGCTGTCTTCGATCAGGCGCAGGAAGACCTGCTCTAGGGACGTCTCCTCGCCTCGCGTGGCCAACAATGGCAGATCCGCGCCGGCCAGCGCTCGGAATACATCCACCCGGATGTCCTGCCGGTCCGCACCCTCAATGACATAGTCGTAAGCGTCCGGCTCTTGCTGCGACAGCATGCGCACCCGCTTGAGCCCCGGGACCTGCCGGAGGGTGTCTTGCACCACCTTGGGCGCCCCTTGGATCCGCGCGATCATCTGGTGCCTGGAGGGCGCCCGCCTGCCGAGATTCTCCAGCGTGTCATCGGCCAACAGACGACCGTTGTGCAGAATCAAGATGCGGGTACTGACCGTCTGGATCTCAGAGAGGATGTGCGAGGAGATAATCACAACGCGGGTTCTCCCCAGCTCTTGTATCAGCGAACGTATCTCAATCACCTGCGACGGATCGAGGCCGGCCGTCGGCTCATCCAAGATCAACACCTTAGGATCGCCAACCAGCGCCTGCGCAAACCCCAGGCGTTGCCGGTAGCCTTTGGAGAGATTGCGGATCAGGCGACCGGTCATATGAGAGATGCCGACGCGCTCACAGATGTGGGCCAGATGGGCCTTGCGCCCCGCCTTGACCCGCTTGAGGTCGCACACGAAGTCCAAGAATTCCCGCACCCGCATATCGCCATAAAAGGCCAGCTGTTCAGGGAGATAACCGATCACTCGCTTGGCCTCAATCGGCTCCTGCACGACATCGTGGCCATCGATGATCACGGTCCCGTGGGTGGCGCCAATGTAGCCGGTCATAATGTTCATCGTCGTGGTCTTGCCGGCGCCGTTGAGGCCCAGAAGTCCCAGAACCTCACCAGGCTGAACACTGAAGCTCACATGGTCCAGTGCCAGCTTGTCACCATACCATTTGGTGATGCCTTCAACTTGGATCAAACCCATACTCCTTGGCGCCTGTCGTCCGGGGAAGCACACCGCGGTCTAGCCTTCTGTTATTGGGTATCACGCTGAGGGGAACTGGCTTGACGTCATGTGACCGGCGCGGGGCATGCGCGCTTGTGTCGATAGGCCTGCCTGGCAACGGTGGGCGTCCGCAAGCAGGACCCACGGCCCACTTGGTATCGTCTTTCTCGTTCGTGTGTCCCGAATACGCACGCCTACTATTCTGCCACAAACCGCGAAAGAGGCCATATCCGGTGGGGGTGTGCGTACCTCCAGGTAGATAACCGCACACTAAATGCAACCGCGGCTTGACCGCGAGGATGCCGGGCATCACCAGGTCGGGTGGTCGCGCAAGTAATCAAAGACGGTCCGATGGAAGGGGCAGAAGTTCGGCTCGGGAATGCCGGTGGGCGGCGTGGACGGGGCCCCGTAGCTGCGCTGGAACATATCGTGGTGATAGGTGTGGTAACCACCGACCGATCGCACGGCTTCGATCTGCGCGATGTGATACTCGGAGCGAGTACCGCCCGCGATGCCGCCGAACTGCACGATGCCCGTCCGAGCCGGCTCATCGTCGATCACCGGTTTCTCGTAGGTCGCCAGCAGATCGGCGATCTGTTGGGGCGCGACCTCCCAGAACCGCTCGGCGCGTCCGCGCACCGTATGGGGCGTCAAGACGTCCAGCATCCGGTTCTGTGCCGCGTCACCTAGATTGCCGGCGAACCCCGGCGAGTTCGTCACGACACGATCCGGATCCTCGGCCTTGACGATCTCGGCGTGGCGCAGCACGTTGGTGGCGTCCTCGTTCCAGATCTGCAACAGGACGTTGCGGTAGGGGCGCAGGCGTTGGGTTAAGGCCGCAATGGCCCGTTCCTGCTGCGGCACCGGCAGGTTTTCCTCACCGGGAATCTTCTCATGGGAAAAGGCCACGACCTCGATCACCATCGCCAGCTTGTCGGCATCCAGAAGCAGACCCGCCAGGCGGTCGAAGTGTGCGTCGATGATCTCACCCTGAGGAGTGTACATCGTCGTGTCGGGCCCCACGTCCACGAAGGTACGCGGCGGGCTGAAGTCCCACTGGCACCAGACCCGCAAGGCGCTGATCCCATTCTCTCTGAAGATCTGCAGCCAGGCTTGCCGCGCCCCTGGGGTCGCCTGGAAGGTTGGGTTGTAGAGTGCATTGAAGAAGCTCAAACCCTGAAAGTAGAAAGGGCGACTGTCCAACAACAGGCGTGTGCCATCCACGCTAAGTACGTGCGTGTCTGCCATAGCGCGCCCCCGCGGCCTAGACGTCCGCTGCCATGCGCCGGCGGCGCCGTGCGCGGAACGCGTCCACCGTCAGGAGATCCTCGTCCTGCACTCCCATCTCGCGCGCCCACGCCAACGCGATGTCCAGCCGT
>JAFGNI010000381.1 GCA_016927095.1 Anaerolineae bacterium
ACGGCGCCCAAGAGACCTGCCCAGACCCCTCGCAGCCTGTGCCGGCTGGGTTCAGCAGGTGCCGTTCGCCTCTCGACCCGCAATCAGCCCCCCAGGAGCTGTTCCTGCTGGAGGAAACTGATCTCGCTCACCGGAAGCGTGGCCTTCAGATCGTCAACCAGGTCGTTGACCATCTGGGCATCGTCGCACGCGATGAAGTAGGTCAACTGCATCATGCCATCCCGGCTGTCAAGCCGGCGGAAGTCGACGACATCCACGTACTTCAGCAGACAGCTGTTCACCCGTGTGAAGAGGCCGGCCTCTCCATCCTCAACCATGATGTTGAGGTACAGATTGTGGTCCTGCGTGCGCCGGCCCAGGACCATCCGCACGGACATATAACCGAGGACCAGAATGACGCCGACCAGCGTGATCCAGCGTTGCTCGGCACCCGTGCCGAGCCCAATGGCTATCGCGATGAAGAGAAAGAGCAATTCCTCCGGTTCCTTGATCGCGGTCCTGAAACGGACGATGGAGAGTGCGCCCACCAACCCCAGGGAGAGGGCCAGCGACGATTTCACCACAGAGATGACCATCCCCGTGGTCAGGGTCAACACAGGCATCAGCGTGGCCAGTTTGCGCCGGTTTCCCAAGACGTGACCATAGGCCTGGTAGTACCAGGCCACCAGCACGCTGAGCAACAGGCCCAACAGCATATTCGCCGCAAACGTCACAATGCCCGTAGTGGATGTCGCGAACCACTGATCCATAGCGCCAGATACCTCGAGTCTTCAAGCTGAATTGCAGCGATCTTGGCAAATAGGTCTATCAGTATAGCATGAAGTCCCAGCTTGACACGGGCCGGCAAGGTGAACGCATCCTGTTCATGCACAGTCTTTCATTGTAGGTCGGCCTGCCATGCCCGGTCTGCCGGGCCGCCGACTCGGCGGCGCAGCCGCCGCCATCGGCGGGGTCCCTGCCGATGTATCGCACGCCAGAGTCGCAGTCCTAGACCGCATGTACCCAGGGGGCGTTGGTTCGCCTAAGGGTTCCTGCGCGCAGTCGGCGGGCCGGCAGACCGGGGCCGCCAGACCGTCATGGACAGGCCGACGTCCATCGCCGAGATGCGATTGCCCGGACACGGGCAGACAGATATGATATTGGGGCGATCGCGTTGCGCCTCCAGTCAGCTGCAAATGCGATAGCCCCAGATATCTCATCTTCAGGCACGGAGGAGACTGTGACTAACTTGCTGAACCGCCGTAGGAATCACGTCCTCTGCGGCATCCTGCTTGGATTGCTCATCATTGCAGGCCGCCTCATCACGCTGCCGGTCGCCGGTGCCCCTCAGGAGCAGACAACCGCCCCCTCGGAGGAGGTATTGATCCCGGAAGGGCAGGCTCTCATGGGGTGCGCAGCCGACATCTGGTACAAGTGTGACCTCGACAGCCAACCCGTCCACGCCGTCTACCTCGACGCCTATCTGATCGACAAGACCGAGGTGACGGTAGCGCAGTACGCTGCCTGCGTGAACGCCGGCGCATGCACCCCGCCGGGCAGCGAGAGCCCCGGCCTGCAGATGCAGCAGCTCGCTGCACAGGACGACGATCCTGTGACTCACGTGACGTGGAACCAGGCCAACACCTATTGCCGGTGGGTGGGAAAGCGCCTTCCTACCGAGGCGGAGTGGGAGAAGGCAGCGCACGGCACCGGCCCACAGGTTTACCCGTGGGGCGATGAGCCCCCCACCTGCGATCGACTGAACTACAACAGCTGCGTGGGCGGCGTCGTCCCCGTCGGCAGCTATCCGCAGAACGCCAGTCCCTACGGCGTGCTGGACATGGCTGGGAATGTGCGTGAATGGGTCAACGACTTCTACCTCAAGCCCTATTACGCGAGGTCCCCTTACTTCAACCCACAAGGTCCCAAGGAAGAGGAGACCGTGGGAGAGCATCTGCTGCGTGGAGGATCGTGGAAAGACGATGCAGGCGGGATCACCACCTGGATCCGGTTTGATGAGGCCGAGACCTACTACATCTACAAGGCCGGCATTCGGTGCGCGCGGACGGCGCCGCCCAATCTGATCCCCACCCCCACCCCGCTGCCCACACCGACGCCCATCCCCCCATCTACGGCGGTGGTGGGACCGGCGGGGGGCGCGCTCTGGCTGGAGTACCCGGGACACGTCACGGTGTTGAACGTGCCCGAGGGCTACGTCACCGGCCAAGCCGTCTTCACGCTGACGCACCAACCTCTTGGCCAGCAGCAAGGGTCCTTGACGGGGTTCAACCACTTCCTTGAGCTTGACAGCGACCTCGCCCCTCTGACCGCGAGCGCCGGACCGGCGGGCCTCCTGCCCGGGCCCCTGGAGCTAACCCTTGCCTATGCCCCCAGCCCGGTGGTCGAGGAAACGATCGCCCTCTATGGCCTTCGTGCGGGAACGTGGGCCACCGACAGTATCGCGACCCTTAGCAAGCAGCCGCGATACCTGCGGGCCACCGTTGATCAGACCGGCATCTACGGCTTGCTGGGAGAGGGCAACCTGCTCTTCCTGCCATCGGTGATGCGGCACTAGTGCTCAGCTAAGCTGATGCAAGGGGTTCGTAGTAACGGCCCCACAGTGTGGGGGCTCAGTCGTTCCGGGGCCTTATCAGGGCTTGCAGAACCGCTAAAGCAGTTACTACGAACCAACTTAACTGACCACGAGGCGTAGGCTAAGGCGCTGCCGGCCCGCGGAGCCGGCAGCCCACGCGGTACAGCTGCTGGCCTGGATTGAGCCTGCCGGGTGTCACCAGCGGGAAGGTATCGAGGCACACATCGTCCTGCGACTCGCAGGCCGTCGGGTCGACAGTCCAGTCCTCGATAGCGTCGTTGCCCGCCCGCCCGTGGAAGAAGGCGCCGTCATCGGCGCCCAGCCGCACAAACGGTACATCGAAGGTCACGCCGTCCGCGAGAACGCCGAAGCTGTAGGCGGTAACGCGCTTGCCCTCGGCGACGAAGTCGATGCCGATGTCGTCGTCGAGCGCGCTCGTGGGACCTGGTGCCAGCAGGGCGAGTGCGTCGTTCCCTCTGCCGATCGCAAACCCCGGATCCGTGGTCACGTCGAGGGTACCGTTGCCGGCGTAGAGGACCATGCGTCCGTCAGCCGTGCCGAGATCGTCCTTCCGAAAAGAGCTTGCATGGGCGGGGGACTCTGTGGCCACGATAAGGATGATCGTGCCACAGGGCACGTTGGCAAAGGCCTCCGCATCCGGAAAGATGATCGAGCCCTCGGTGTCTGTCGCCAGCGTATCATTATCGGTGAGCCGCCAGCCGCGCAGGTCGACGCCGCCGCGCGCACGCACCAGCAGCTCAACCCAGTCACCTTCTAGGGGCCGGTCACCCAACGACCGGTACCGTGTGCCGTTGTCATTGATCCACACCTCGTTGATCACGACGGCGTCGGGCCCGATCTCTCCAGCCTCTGGGTCCGCGGCCTTGAGGGTGGGTGTCAGCGTCAGCGACCGCGTCATCGATAGGACGATGCTCGACGAAGGCACCGTCTGCACCCCGTCCTCACTCGCCACCTGCCATCCGGCGAAGGTCCGCCCCGGGGCGGGCACCGCCGTCACATCGACCGCTGCCGTCGCCGCGAAGACGCCGGCCCAGCGAGACCCGTCAATGTCAACCCGGGTCCCCTCGACATAGAGCTTGGCAGCGCCCTCAGGATCAGGTTGCAGGGTCAGCACGCTGGCGAGGTCCAGCTCATCCGCGAGGTCAGACGCGCGCATCGCCAGAACCTTGCGCACCGCTTCGGCCTCGTCCTGCCAGCTGGGCACGCCGGGCCAGCGCAGCCGCTCGTGGTCGTAGACCTCGGCTAAGTTGGTGGTCACCGCATCCAGGTGGCGGTTGATCGCGCCCGGCGTCAAGCTCGTGTTGAGGATCCGTGACACGCGCGCGGCGTACCACGCCCGATAATCGGGGTTGCGCAGCAGGGCATCGGCAAGGAGATCCAGGTCGGGCTCCTCCAGACTGGTGCCCGGCCCACCCTCGAAGATCCAAAACCACCGTCCGCCAGGCGGCTGAATCGCGACGAGCGCTTCCGCAGGAAAGCCGAAAACCCTGGAGAGAGCCAAGTAGTCCGTCAGGTTGTCCAGGTCCACCCGGGCCTCGAACGCCGCCAGCGCGTCCGGATCGCGCAGATCGTTGGCAGCTACCCACGCCAGCAGGTTGTCCCAGTCCAGATCCGTCCCATCTCGTGCGTCCCCCTCCACAACCACGTCGCTTTCGACCAGACCGTAGTTGTCCGCCACCATAAAGCGGTCCACACGCTCGGTCAGGCGGTAGAGTCCCCAGGAGGAACCGTTCACAAACAGCCAGACGAAACGCCCCTCGGCAACGGGCAGGGCCAGCTCCCTGGCAACCTCCGCGGTGACGGCGTCCCGCAGCAGCGACCAAACCACGTCGTGGGTACCGGCTTGAAGCAATAGGCGCTTGTACATCTGCGTGTCAGCGGACTGCGCCACGTGCATCGGGTAGAGGGGCGCCTCGAGCCGCGAGGCCCCGTACTCCCGTCGTGCGTAGACCCGCAGGCTCAGCTTGGCGAGGTCCATCGGTTCCCGACCGTCGACCCGCAGTCCTACAGGAAGTGAGAGGGCGGCGCCGTCCAGGAAGAGCGTGAGATGCGCCGGTCGCTCCCATTCGCGCCCGCGCCAGGTAGGGTTCGCGAGAATGCCGGCCTCCGCTTGCCACAGGTCGGCAGGCTCGGCGATGAGGGACACCACGGGCAGCGGGGACGCCGGGCCCACGAAGTAGGAGGCGCTCAGGAGCGGCCCGGTGCCCCCCCCGCTGATCTCGACCGCGCGCAGAACTTCGACGCCGGACGAGGTAGCGGGCATGCGAATAGCACCCTCATAGGCCATGCCAACCCGGGCCGTAGGAACCGTACCATCGGTCATCACCACGATCTGACCCCGCGGCTGGTAAGGGCTGAGCGCCACCCGCACTCCACGGGGATAGACCCCCGGCGGCGGCTCGATGTTCAAAGGACCGGTCGTGCCCTGGACGCCCGGCACGCGCATCCGCTCGGCACGTTCCGCGACGACCATCACTAGGCCGGTGGCGACAAGCAGCAACAGCAGGAGGAACGCGGTCTTGAGACGTCTCATGGCTGGGGATAGACCGTCAGCTCGTGGATGGGGGCCTGATCCAACGGCAACGCACCGCCCTCAGAAGCATAGACCGGCAGTCGCGTCTCCGAGACTGGGTGGTACAGGCCGGCAAAGAGCGAATAGGCACCTGCGGGCACGGTGTCCGGCAGCTTCAGAGTGTGGACATCCCGGACAGCGTCGCCCGCCCTCCACTCGCCGGTGGGGTAGAAGCCATAGACGGGGACGCCGTCCGACTGGGTCACGAGGTTGCCACCGGCATCCACCAGATGGACGAAGACGTGGTAGCTCTCCGGCGGCCTCACCACAGCCGACCACACCAGCGCGACCCGCAGCTCCTCACCGGCCTGGACCCACGGCGGGGCATCATAGCCGGTCAGCGCAATCGGGCCTTGCGGGCTGCCGAAGCGATAGGAGGCGCTGTGTTCCACCGCAATGGGTGACCGGCTGACATCGGGGGGATGGGCAACTTCCGCCAGCAGCAGGTCGGCAGCCGTCGCGTCCCCGTCGCTCGTGACGCCGACGGTGCGTCCACTCCGCTCCTGCAACCCCACCCGCATCTCGTAGCCCCCCTCTGGCAGATCATCGGGGGGCACGATCACGTACGCCTGCGCCAGCCGGAACTGCGGCTCCCAGGTCAGCCCCGTCGGCGCCAGCGCAGACTGCGCCGCATACCAGACCTGGCCTGTCTCTTTCTCCACCAACCTGAGCAGCATCGTCAAATCCCGGTAGTCGCCGCCGGGCACGTCGTCCCAGAGCAGCGTCAGGTACAATGCGATGTTGGGTTCGACGTAGGCACTGCTCAAGCGGTAGCTCCGCAGCACCACCGATCCGGTCTCGAACCGCCCGCGAACCGGCACGGTTTCGCCCAGATCGAACGGGGAAGGTGCGTAGGCGTAGAGCGTAGGCGACGCGAGCTCGGGATAGACCTGGCCCCACTGCCCGACGTAGCGGTAGCGATCCACAAACCACCGCTGGTGGCGGACCCCCTCCCAGATCGCATCGTCGCCCGCCAAAACGTAGGCCGGCCTTCGCTGGTCCAGCAGCACCAGGATCTCCGATGCCTGCGGAGGCGCGAGGACCGGCGCCACAGGAGACTCCCCAAAGCAGCCCTCGGCTTGAGCCGGGATCACGACCTCCGGCTTGGGCAGCCCCCACGCTCCGCCGCCCTGGGCCGCCAACTGCGCAGCAACGTCCCGATAGACGCTGTTGCGCGGGCATCGCGCCCCGCACCCCGCGAGGCAGAGCAGCCCACCGGCGATCAAAAGCCGCCCCAGCCACCTCAGTTGTCGCGATCTCCTCACCCTACGGTCCCGTCACCAGCCGCTCGACCATCTCCCATCCCGTTCCGGACCTTCCGGGTTGCTCCTCCTACTCCTCAGCAACCCGGAAGGTAGACCGCGTTGCCCTTCCGGGTTGCTTCCCCCACTCC
>JAFGNI010000382.1 GCA_016927095.1 Anaerolineae bacterium
AGAAACTGGGCGGCAGCGTCATAGGTATGGCCTCTTCGGGCGCTGCCGATGAATGCAGTAACCTTTTTCATAGTTTGATCTCCGTGGCTGTTTTCTTGCACCAGATCCGACGGGTAGTGTCGGAACTTGTGAGACTTCGTCGGGTAAGTCAGTCTACGAGACCGCCCTGCAGGGCCGCTAGGGCGGTCTCCGCCACCGATGCGACCTCGCTCTGCGTCAGGCGATAGGCCATGGTATCCTTCCGCGTGGGCGCCGGCTCGGCTGGGAGGAGGTCTGCGATGTGTAGATCAACCAGATGCAGAGGCTTGTGACCCAGTCTTTCGGTCAGTTCGTCCGCCAACTTGGTGTTCGGTCCATCGGCCCCGCCGCTGATGGACACGTAGCCATAGTCGCCGATGCTGTCCTGAAGCTGCTCGAAGCAGGCGCGGAAGGGCGATGCAATCTGGCCCATCCAGATAGGGCCGACGAAGAGCACAAGGTCGTAGGTGCCGGGCGCGGTCTCGGGCATCGTGATCTTGGGCGTTCGCTTGAGGATGGTGTCCCAGATGGTGGTGCCCATCTTTCGTGGTTTGTGCTCTGTGATCCGGACGTGATCGGCGCCCAACGCCGTAGCCAGATGCGACGCCAGGCCCGCATTATTGCCGGTGAGCGAGTAAGATACGATCAAGGTCTTCATTCGTGTGCCTCCCTTGGCAAGTGATTGAGCGGCGGGCTGCCCGCCGGTGATGGAGATCAGGGTCAGATTCAGGTCGCGCATGCGCTCGAGCAGGCCGTAGAGCGCCGCCTGATCGGGTAGCGAGCCGGCAAGAAGCGTCTCGTTGCCCTCCAGGTGCGTCAGCTGCAGGCCTGCCAACCAGTCTTTCCAGCACGGGTCCAGATGGCCCCTCACTCTGATCTCGTAGTCGTGCGACACTGTAGCCCTCCTCGACGCCTATCTGGCTCCAGTGTAGGGCATGGCGAGGACAGCCGCATCTGCCGAAGGGGATATTCGGGGGTTTATTGGGTGGGTTTACGGGCAAGTCCGCCTGGGGCGGATCCTGCCTGTCAAGGGATCCTCGTGCGCCTAAGAGAGGATGCCGAGCTGCCGGGCGCGCGCCACTGCCTCTGTCCGGTTGGCGACGTTGAGCTTCTGATAGATGTGTGACGTGTGGGCTTTGACCGTGCCCGGTGCGATGAACAGCTGCTGGGCGATCCCCCGGTTGGTCTTGCCCAGCGCGATGAGCTGGAGGACTTCGAGTTCGCGCTGGCTCAAGGGCTCCAGCAGAGCCTCTGGCTCGTCGGGACCACGCGATGGGGAGCTCTCTTGCCGCGCCGGCGAGGTGACCGGCGATTCCGCAATGAACTGGGAGAGGAGGTGACTGGCATAGCCCTGCGGGGGACCAGCCTCCGCAGTAGCCAGCCACTGGGTGAGGAGGCGCTGCATGGGCTGGCCCTCGTCCAGGAAGATCCGCACATAGCCCTCGGGTTCAGCCAGGGCGAGCGCCCGCGCCAAGTCCGCCTTGGCTGATGGTGCATCGCCCGACCTGGCATAGGCTAGACTGCGGAGAATGTGGAGTTCGATCGCCACGCCCGACCTACCGCGTGTCTTAGCCCCGTTGAGGGCACTTGTGAGCCGGGGTAGGGATTGGGCAGGCTCACGTTGCGCGAGCTGCACCCGCGACGCGGCGAGGGCTACCATCTCGCCGGTCTGTCCGCGGTCTCGCCCTGCAAGGTTGCGTGCCTCTGCAATGCACCGAGTGGCCTCGCCCAAGGCCCCTTGCTGGGCCAGTATCCTAGCCTTGAGCGCCAGCAGTTCGGCGTGTGCCAAGGGAGAGGGCGGTTCGCCCAGCGCCGATGCGGCTTCCTCAACACTTGCGAGCGCCCCGGTCACATCATCTTGCGCCAGCCGGAGTCTTGACAGCGCAGGGGCTGCGTTCCGCACTGCATCGAGACGCCCGCTCCACTTTCCCAACTCGAAGCCCTGTGCAAGGTGTGCTTCCGCGGCCCTGAGCTCATTCCGCTCCACGAGGACCTCGCTTAGCGCGATGTGTAGGATGCCGGCTGCAGGCAGGCGGGCCATGCCCTGGGCTGCCACGTAAGACAGCGCATCCCGGCATACGGCGTCCGCCTCCTGCAGGCGGCCCAGAACCCGCAACAACCCAGCCAAGCGATAGGTGACGCCGATGCCTGTGGCACTCCCCACAACGCGACTCCACCGGATGGCCTCAGCGTAGGCGTCGACAGCTTTCTCGAGGTCGCCTCCACCATCATAGGCCGTCGCCAGTGCCAGAAGGATAATCGCGCGCAGTTGCGCGCTGATCTCCAGCGGCGCATCATCAGGCAAGAGACTGAGGGCGCGTTCTGCGTGTGCGGTAGCGGACCCAAAGTCGCCCTGATAGCGCGCGACGAATGCCCACAGGGCGGCTAGCTCCGCGGACAATGAGGCATCAGTTGCAGTGCCTACGCCCAACCCCTCCGGTCTACCAGATGCGCCCAGGGCCTTCTCTGCATCCACGAGATGCGGCTCAATGGCGCTGATTTGGCCTGTGAGCCAGAGCACCCAGCCATAGGCGACGCTGAGCGGCGCGCTCCGCCGGATGACGGCGTCCGGCAGAGCCTTCATCCAGGGCCACACGGCCTCGATCTCGCCATCCCGCGCGACCTGCCACCAGTGCGTCGCAACCAGTCTGCCGGCCTGCTCGTAGTCGCGAGCCACGAAGGCATAGTCCACCGCTGCGGCATAGTCGCCTTCGCGCTCACACCACGCTGCGGCCCGTGATGCCAGCCGCGCGACCAGGTCAGACCCTAGCTGGTGAAGCCGCGCATGCAGCAGGTCGGCAAAGAGATGGTGATAGCGGTACCAGCGCCGTTCGTCGTCTAGCGGTACCACGAAGAGACTGCGGCGTTCCAGCCTCTCGAGCATCCCCTGACCGCCTGTGGCGCCGGTCACCGCATCGCAGAGCGACCCGGTGAGCCGGTTCAGGAATGCCGTCCGGAGGAGGAATGCCCTCACCTCTTCCGGCTCGCGAGCAAGCACTTCCTCAAGGAGATAGTCCAGGATGTACCGGTTCGTGCCTGAGAAGCCTGCGACAAAGGTCGCAATGTCTTGGCGATCGCGCATCGAGAGCGCCGCCATCTGGAGGCCGGCAATCCACCCTTCGGTGCGTGCTTCGATCACGGCTATGGCGTCTGGGTCCAGGTCGAGCCCCATAACCTCGTTTAGGAACTCAGCCGCCTCGGCCTCGGTGAAGCTCAGGTCCGCCGCGCGGAGCTCAACCATCTGGCGGCGCGCCCGCAGGCGGGCCAGGGGCAGCGCGGGGTCCGAACGGGTGGCGATCACCAGGTGAAGACCTCTGGGGCAGTGCTCCAGGAGGAATGCCCCGGCCGCGTGGACGTCTTGGTTGCTGATGAACTGGTAGTCATCCAACACCAGGACCAACTCCCCGTCTGTGGCATCCAGGTCGTTGATGAGGCTGGTGAGCGCCGCTTGGGGCGGAGCTTGGGGCGCCGCCACCAGGAGCTGTGCGGCCTCGCTCCCTATCGCGTTGTCCGCCTCCTGGAGAGCAGCGACGAGGTAACTGAGGAAGCGCCCAGCGCGGTCGTCGCTCTTTTCCAGCGACAGCCAGGCCACAGGCATGCCGCAGACGGCGACAGAGGATGCCACGAGGGTCGTCTTGCCGTAGCCGGCTGGAGCGATGATGAGCGTAAGTGGCCCGCGCAACCCCTGAGCCATCCGTGCTTGGAGCCGTGGTCGGGCGACCAGACCCGGTCGGATGTAGGGCCGGCGCAGCTTCGTGCGGATGAGTGTTTCAGCTCTTTGCATGTCCCATTCTCAGGTGCGATGTGGCGAACAAACCCGCTACGGTCAGCTCTGCGCCACACATGACCGGCGCCATCTCCCCGATTGCAGGTGCTTCGTTGTGCGAAGCAGCTACGGTTGGTCGGGTGCCATTTCATCACTGCGGTGTTCTACATTCAGTATACACTGCCTAGCACGGGTAGGAATTTCGCCGGCTTGTGCCGGCCCGATGCGATGGTAGACTTTGCCCGCCCGTCAGCGTCGCACGCAGCAGTCCGAGCTAACCGGACGACCAGGTTGTGTAGCGCAGGCACTATGGGGCACAAGATGGGAGGTCGCGGCGATGGATGAAGACTACGGCATTTTCTACGTAGAAAGGCCCGGACAGGCGGAGTGGATGGCGGTTGGTCAGGGCATCAGCGCGTACAATGCAGAGCAGGCAGGGGATGACAGTGGCCAACCCATCTGTTTCGTCCTCCGGGCGCCCGACCAGACGGTCGTGGGCGGTGTGATCGGCGAGACGCACTACGGGTGGTTCTACGTTAATCTCATGTGGATTCAGGAGGGGCTTCGCGGCCATGGATACGGGGGGCAGCTCCTGACGCTGGCGGAAGATGTGGCGCGCCAACGCGGGGCCACCCACGTTTATCTCGACACGTTCAGCTTCCAGGCGCCAGCCTTCTACAAGAAGCACGGCTACGAGGTCTTTGGCGAGCTGGACGACTTCCCGACGGGCCACCGGCGCTACTACTTGAAGAAGCAGCTGTAGGCAGTTCGCCCTTCGGATCGCGATCATCGCGCTTCTGATAGTGCCCTTGCTCTGGCTGTCGGGTGTGGTGCCATAGGGCTGCCAATCGTCAGCGGGGTGACACGCGCCCGCTACGGCATCACCCGCTCAGCGGTCTAGTCCTCTGAAGAGACCGCCAGCCCCGTTTGCCAGG
>JAFGNI010000044.1 GCA_016927095.1 Anaerolineae bacterium
CGTGAGATCAAGACCTTTTTCCAGACCAATCTGGCCTTTGAGCTCAACCTGATCCGCGTGACGGCGCCGCTTTTCGTGCAGACGGGGACGGGCATCAATGACGACCTCAATGGTGTCGAGCGCCCTGTGCGCTTTCCCGTGAAGGCATTGGAGGAGGCGCGCGTCGAGATCGTCCATTCGCTAGCCAAGTGGAAGCGACTGCGGTTGGCAGATCTTGGGTTGCGGCCCGGTGAGGGGCTCTACACAGACATGAACGCGATCCGTGCCGATGAGGAGCTGGACAATCTCCACTCACTGTACGTCGACCAGTGGGACTGGGAGCGCGTGCTCCGGCAAGAGGATCGCGACCTTGACTATCTGAAGGCGACGGTGCGTACCATCTACGGTGTGATTCAGCGGACGGAGAAGTACATCGCCCACCACTACGAGGGGATTGAGGCTTTCCTGCCCGACGAGATCACTTTCATCCACAGCGAGGATCTCCAGGCTGCCTATCCAGACCTGGCTCCCAAGGAGCGGGAGCTAGCCGCCTGCCGCGAGCATAGGGCCGTCTTCGTGATCGGGATCGGGGCCCGGTTAGCCGATGGGCGGGCGCACGACGGTCGTGCGCCGGATTACGACGATTGGTCCACGCCCACGCTCAACGGCTACCAGGGGCTCAACGGCGACATCCTGGTCCACTACCCGCTGCTCGATTGTGCCTACGAGCTCTCCTCGATGGGGATCCGGGTAGATCCGGCGGCGCTCCGCAATCAGCTGGCGCTGACCGGCAACGAGGCCCGCGAATCGCTCTACTTCCATCGCCGCCTGCTGTCCGGCGACTTGCCGCTCTCCGTCGGCGGTGGTATCGGCCAGTCGCGTCTCTGCATGTTCTACCTGCGCAAGGCGCACATCGGCGAGATCCAGGCCAGCCTCTGGCCCCCCGAGATGATCGAGACCTGCCACGACAACAGAATCTTCCTGCTCTAAACGCCACGGGGCTCACAGCCCCCTTCGGGCGCTGTGAGCCCCATTGACTGACTCCAGACTTGTGATCTGAGATCTGCCGATTCGCCTATTCCCCGTCCCGCGGCCCCGCAATCCGGGCAATCTCTTCGCCGTTGATGACCTCTTGCTTCTGCAGCACCTCAGCGACTTCGTGAAGCGCATCTAGGTTCGTCTGCAGGATCTCCACCGCGCGAGCCTCCGCGCCCTCGACGATGCGGCGCGTCTCCTGATCGATCAGTTTGGCCGTGTCGGGGCTGATGTCCTGCCGTAGACCTTCGACCTGACCCAGGTAACCGTATCCTTCGGGATTCGCATAGCGCACAGGTCCCAAGGCCTCGGTCATCCCGAACTCCGTGACCATCCGTCGGGCGATACCGGTCGCCCGCTCCAGGTCGTTCGCGGCACCGGTTGACGTGTCGTTGAAGACGACCAATTCCGCCGCGCGTCCCCCGAGCATCACGGCTAGCCGCTCCTCGAGCTGCTGTTTGCTCAAGAGATAGGTGTCCTCGTCGGGCA
The DNA here is from genome assembly GCA_016927095.1 of Anaerolineae bacterium. The sequence continues at coordinate 1,504 of JAFGNI010000044.1, forward strand.
TCTGCAGGGTGTAACCCAACGCGCCCTTGGCCGTAGGGACGATGCTGACCTTGTGGACCGGATCTGTGTCAGGCTGCATGTAGGCAACCAGGGCGTGGCCCCCCTCGTGATAGGCGACCCGGCGCTTGATCTCGGGCTTGAGCCGCATCTTCCGCTGCAAACCGGCGACCACGCGCTCGATCGCTAGATCAAGATCGTCCATTGTGACGGCGGCGTGGTCATTGCGCACGGCCAGCAGTGCGGCCTCGTTGACGATGTTGGCCAGATCGGCCCCGGAGAAGCCTGCCGTGATCTGCGCGATGCGGTCCAGATCGACGTCGTCGTCCAGCTTGACGTTCTGTGTGTGAATCTTGAGGATCTCGCGTCGACCGGCTTCTGTCGGCAGCCCGACCTGGATCTGGCGGTCGAAGCGCCCGGGCCGCAGCAGGGCTTTGTCCAGCACCTCGGGACGGTTGGTGGCTGCCATGATGACCACGCCTTGGTTGGGCTCGAACCCGTCCATCTCCGAGAGGAGCTGGTTGAGCGTCTGCTCGCGTTCGTCGTTGGTGCCGATAGCGCCGGCACCGGCCCGGGACTGTCCCAGCGCATCGATCTCATCGATGAAGACGATACACGGCGCCTTGGCCTTGGCCTGTTCGAAGAGGTCGCGCACGCGCGCGGCGCCCACGCCCACGAACATCTCCACGAAGTCTGAGCCCCCGATCGAGAAGAAGGGCACATCGGCCTCGCCGGCGGTCGCTTTAGCCAGGAGGGTCTTGCCCGTACCCGGTGGCCCGACCAGCAAGACGCCCTTGGGGAGTTTGGCGCCCAATCGCGTGAAGCGCGCGGGATCCTTCAGGAACTCGATGATCTCCTTGAGCTCAACGCCGGCTTCTTCGACGCCACCGACGTCCTTGAACTTGACGCCGGTCTTCTCCCCCTCAATCTCCTTCGCCCGGCTCTTGCCGATGGACATTACGCCGGCACCGGCCTGTCCCATCCGGCGCAGGCCGAAGTACCAGAGCAAGCCCAAGGGCAGCAGCGGGATGATCCAACCTAGAATGGACGGCAGGAGCGCATTAGTCGGTGCCTCTCCTGAGAACTCCACACCGGATGCGACGAGCCTGTCGATCAAGTCCGGATCGTCGACGCGCACAACGTTGTAGACGCGCCCCTCTTCCTCCGCGGCACAGCATTCATAGAGGATTCGATCCTGCGTGAGCTGAACGCTCTGGATGTTGCCTGCGTCGAGTTCGCTGATGAACTGGCTATAGGGTACCTCGCTCCACCGGATCACCAGGGGTTGAAAGATCAACGATTGAAACAACCACGCTACCAGCAACGCAATGAGCAGGTAGATGGCTGAGAACTGCATTTGCTTTTTCTGTCTTTTGTCCATACGTCCTCCGGCATCCGCCGATTCTTAGCATGCGCGATAGTCCTGCGCTGGGACCAGTATAGCGACAGCGCATTAGCAGCGCATTAGCGAGCGATTAGCAAACAATTAGATACTTAGGGGGCGTCTTGTCCTGGTTCCGTCCCAAAGACATAGTCCCAGAGAGGAGAACTGACGCCAAAGCGCTGGTTGGGCGTCTGCGCATGGTGCAGCATATGGTGACGGCGCACCCATTTGAAGTAGCCGTGCTTCATCCGGAAGTGGTGCGTCGCATAATGGGTGATGTCATAGGTAAGGTACCCCAGCGTGAACCCGCCGAAGAGTGGCGCAACCCAAGCTGGCGCGCGGAAAAGACCTCCGACGATCAGTACAAAGAGCCCGTAGAAGAGCAGTCCCAGGGGGATGCTGACGACAGGCGGCATTACCAGCCGAGTCTTGCTGCGGGGCTGGGCATGGTGCACGCCGTGGAAGAGGAAGGAGAGCCGTTCCTGCCACGAGGTGCGTGGTTTGAAGTGAAAGACGAAGCGATGGAGCGTGTACTCCGCCAGCGTCCAGATGACCAGGCCCAGAAAGGCCCCCAGGACAATGCCTCCCCAACCGATGCCGGGGTCCATCGCCGCGCGGACGAAAGCATAGCCGGCGATGGGCAGCCAGATCACGACCACCACGGCGGGGTGAATGTGCGTGAAGAACTCCAACACGTCGGATTTGAAGAGCCGGATGGGCTTATCATCGCGCGAGATTTCCGTCTGTGCCATCGCTATCCCCCTTTTCCTATAGATCCCCCGTCTTCATCAGCTCGCGAAGCAGCAGCGTCGCGAATGACCCTTTGGGTGCGAAGAAGCTCACGACGAGACCATCGTCCGTTGCCTCCCACCTAAGCCCCTCGGGGTTGAACCGCAGCGGGCGACGCACGCCCGTTGCCTTCACCGATCGGAAGTCATCGAGCTTGATGCCTGATGCCGCTAGGACGCGGGCCTCGATCTCGCCGGCCTCGGCCTGAGCTGCCATCATCTTGTAGCCGTAGATTGGACCGGTGGCGGAGATCTCCCACGCCTTGGCGCGCGGGCCTTCGACCTCGGGATTCTCGACGGTGAAGATCCCACCGGTGTCCTCTTTCTTGGCGACGTCACCGGCGATGACCGTGTCCAGTGTGCCCGCGCGGATACGAGTGGCGACGACCTGGTTGAAGAGCGCCGATTGCAGCGCGCTCACGAAGAAGTCGTGCATGCGGCGTTTGGGCGGGTGGACGCCCATAGCCCAGATAGCCTCCACATTGCCGTAAAGGAGATGGTAGCCGACGATCTGGTTGTCGCCGCGATTGCCAAACCGTTGCGGGCCGTAGGCGTTAGGGACGCCGCGGCGCGTCAGGGTCTCGAGGATCTCGTCCGCGTGCTGCGCGGCGCCGGGCGCGATATCGCGAATGCGGATCGTGAACTGGTTGCCCCGCAGATGCCCCGTGCGCAGCTTGTTGCGGTGGCGGGTGACCCACAGGATCCGGGCATTCGCCAACTGCAACTGCTCAACGTCCTTTTCGGAGACGCCTTGGACGGAGAAGGTCTGCCGGGCCACGGCGTGGGTGTCTTTGAAACCGGCACAGCTCACCGAGCGGGGCCGCAACCCCAGTTTCTGCGCCGCCTCATCCATGACGTCCATCGTGGCCACACCGCGCTTCTCGACGCGGAAATAGACGTGCTCCCCCTCGCCGCTAGGCTCGTAGGCCGGGATCTCGTCGACCACGAAGTCCTCGATGTCCGCGCGGATCACGCCGCCGGTGCCGGGGATGCCGGCGGTGAGGTAAGGCACTTCCCAGTTAAGACGTTCCTCGAGCGTGGACATCGTCACCTCACGTGCTGAGCAGATAGGCCACCAGCAGCTGCGCTGTGGCTTTCAACGAGTCCGTATGCGTGCGCTCGTAGCTGTGCGAGGCATCGATGCCGGGGCCGATCAGGACAACAGCCAGGTCCGCCCCGGCCCGCCAAGCCGCTTCGCCATCAGAGCCGTAGTAGGGATAGATGTCGGTGCGGTAGGGGATCTCATTGTCTTCAGCCAAGGCCTCCAAACGCCGGCGCAGCCCAAGATGGTAGGGCCCGCCGGAGTCTTTAGCGCAGACGCCCACCGTGAACTCATCTGAGTTCTGATCCTCTCCGGCGGCAGCCATATCCACCGTGACCAGCTCCTCCGTGTCTGCCGGGATGCCGGTTGACCCACCGTGACCTACCTCCTCGTAGTTGGAGATCAGCACGTCGAGCCGATAGCGCGGGGCCAGACCGGCTTGGTGGAGGGCCAAGAGGGCGCCGTAGATGGTCGCCACCCCGGCTTTGTCGTCCAGGTAGCGCGACCGCACAAAACCGTCCGTCACCTCCACCCGTGGATCGAGGTAGACGTAATCCCCCACGTTGATCCCCAGCGCCTTGGTCGTGTTCTTGCTGCCGGTGCGGGCATCGAGCCGGACCTCGTAGTTCTCGGGATCGCGCTTCAGGTCGTGGGCATCAGAGCCATAGATATGTGTCGATGCCTTGACCGGCAGGATGCTGCCGCGAACGGTCGCGCCGCTGCGCGTCATCACGGTGCACCCTTCCGTTTCGATGGATTGCCAGTAGTAGCCGCCGATGGGCGTCAGCATCAGACGTCCGTTGGCCTTGATGGTACGGACCATCGCCCCCAGCGTGTCGACGTGGGCTGTAAGCGCCCGCGGATGCAGTGTGTCGCCCGGCCAAGTCAGGACCAGACCGCCCTTGCGCGTGCGGGACGTGGTGAGCGGCAGCTCGGATACGGCATTCAGAACATAGGCCATCGCCCGTTCGGCATCGCCTGTCGGACTCGGAACATTCAACAAGCCGACCAAGAAGTCGACCATTGCGTCAAGAGGGATCTCGGGGTGGGTCATGGGTATCTCCTGAACAGGGTTGATCTGAGCGTGAGTATAGTGTGCCACTTGGTTCTGGCAAGGCAGGAACAGAGCCATCGCAAGCGGCGCCCAAGGGCCTTCTGCGGGCCTTGGGCGCTGCCGTGTCGGGCCACCTCTGTCCAACGCTATGTAGGGCTCTCGCATTTGGCCAGCTTACATTATGCCGTAGACGGGCTGCTATGTAAGCCGGGTAGCCGACCCGGCCCGGCGGCGCAGCCGCCGTTGCGCGAGGCCCGCGCGAGGGGGTCATCACGCTTGGGCATGCCGCCACGACGACGATCCAGCGCCGCGGGCTGGCTACTTGGGCCAGGGGCAGCGGGCCGGCAGACCGGCCTTAGCTAGCCGCCCTACAAGGTAGCGATGCGGGGGGCCCAACTGCGATTGCCCTAGCCTGTTATGGCCCCGGCGCTTGTCATCCCCTCCGTTCGTGTTACAAAGAAGCGGTATGCCAGACCCAACCCATGATTACTTGCCCTTGCTTCTGAACCAGTATTGGTTCGCGCCTCCCGTCGGGCTGTGGCGTGCCATTGAACTCCGTATCCTGGCAACGGAGTCTTTTGCGCGCCCGGTGCTGGATCTGGGGTGTGGCGACGGCCTGATTACCCAGGTGCTCTTCGAAGGAGAGCCCCCAATCGAGATGGGGTTCGACCCCTGGCTCAGCCAGGTGCGCAAGGCGCCCGCGACGGGGGCCTACAATGCCGTCCAGCAGGCCCAGGGGGCCGCGATGCCTTACCGGGACAGCTATTTCGGCACCGTGCTCAGCAACTCGGTGGTCGAGCATATTCCGGATCTCGAACCCGTGCTCCTTGAGGCGGCGCGCGTCCTGCGGCCTGAAGGGCGCCTCATCCTCACCGTGCCCAGCGACGCCTTCCGGCGGCTACTGGCGGGCTACCGTGACCGCGTTGCAGTGGCCGACCTTGAGGGTGCTGAAGCCTATGCGTCTGAGATCGACGCGTGGTTGGAGCACCATCGTTACCCGTCGCCGGAAGCATGGAAGATGATGTTGGCCTCCGCGGGGTTGGCGTTGGTCCGTGCGCGCTACTATGTGGTGCCGCAGGCGGTCGCGGTCTGGGATCGGGCCAATACAGCCTTCGGGGTGCGCGAGACAGGGCGCCCGGCACTGTTTCGCTGGGCAGCGTCGCCCCGGCTGCGCCGCCTAGGGTACCAGCGATGGATCAGGCAGTGGGTCGTACGCCGTTTGAGCCGGCGCTGGCGCGGCGTCTATGAGATGGACGTCCCCGAGGGCGGGGTCGGTGGCGGTCTGCTTGTCGTGGGGGAGAAGCCATAGCATGACGTCAGACCGTGGTCCCAGCCGCCGTGAGCCGGGCCGCCGGCGTGCGGCTGCCTCTCGAAGATGGCCCGCCTGGAACCGCTTCGTGGCGGCGCACGATGCCGGCAATCTCCTCCAGACGTCGCAATGGGGCGCCCTGAAGTCCGAGTTCGGCTGGGATTGGGACCTGGTCACGGTCGAGGATGGCGACACGCTGCGAGCCGGGGCCGTGGTGCTCTATCGCCCGTTGCCGTTGCGTTTGGGAACGCTGGCCTATGTGCCTCGTGGGCCGCTGGTCGATTGGCATGACCGCGATCTCGTGAAGAGGCTCTTCGACCGGCTCCATCAGGTGGTACGGCGTCGTCGTGCCTGGGCCTGTTGGGTGGAGCCTGAGGCCCTGGATGGCACCGAGGCCGCGACGGCGCTGGCGGAGGTTGGCTACCGCGCTGCCACGCGCACGATCCAGCCGCGCAGCACGATTGTGGTTGATCTGACGCCGTCCGAGGATGATATCCTGATGGCGATGAAGTCCAAGACGCGCTACAACATCCGCCTGGCAGAACGCAAGGATGTGACGGTACGCCGCGGTTCCGTTGCTGATGCTGATGTCTTCTACGACCTGATGGTTGAGACGGGCGAGCGCAATGAGTTCGGCGTCCATAGCGGGGACTACTATCGCCGGGCCCTGGAGCTCTTTGGCCCCGAGGACCAGGTCGCGCTCTTCTTGGCCCAGTACGAGGGTGAACCGCTGGCAGGATTGCTCGCCTTTTCAGTGGGCAAGAAAGCCTGGTACATTGCAGGCGCCTCTTCGGACCGCCATCGCAACCGCATGCCGGCCTACGCGATCCAGTGGGCGGCGATGCAATGGGCCAAGGCCCGGGGCTGTGAGACCTATGATCTCTGGGGTATTCCCGATGCCGACGAATCGACGCTGGAGGACGAGTTCACTGAGCGCAATGACGGTCTCTGGGGCGTCTACCGCTTCAAGCGCGGTTTTGGCGGTGAAGTAGTCCGCTACATCGGCCTGTGGGAGCGACCGCTCCACCCGCTCTACCCGCTGGCTTCGCGGCTCTACGAGTCTCGCTAGGGAGCACTGCAATGCCTTTTGCCTTTGAACCAAGCGCCATTCCTGAGGTTGTACTGGTGAAACCGCGGGTCTTCGGCGATCAACGGGGCTTCTTCTTGGAGACCTACAAGCATGCCGATTTCGAGACCCACGGTATCTCTGTGGCCTTTGTGCAGGCTAACCACTCCCGGTCTGAGGCCGGAGTCCTGCGCGGTTTGCACTACCAGAAGCCGCCCATCGCGCAGGGAAAGCTCATTAGCGCGGTCCGCGGAGCCATCTTCGATGTTGCTGTGGATATCCGGCACGGCTCACCAACCTTCGGGCAATGGGTTGGGGAGATCCTATCGGATGAGAACCACCATCTCCTCTACGTGCCGCCTGGCTTTGCGCACGGCTTCTGCGTGCTCAGTGCGGTGGCGGACGTCGTCTACCAGGTGTCTGCGGCGTATGCGCCTGACCACGATACCGGTATCCTATGGAACGACCCCGATATTGGCATCAACTGGCCCGTGGAAAGCCCCAAGCTCTCAGGTAGAGACACGCAGCACCCCTGCTTGAGGGATGCACCCGTGCATTTCGTCTACACGCTGGCATGAGCTCAGCGCCCACAGAGGGCCGGTCCAGCGTGAAGTCCTACGGCACGTAGTCGACAGGCCACTCGTCGAGCTGTTCGGCGGTTGAGGAGACCAACCGCCAGCCGTTCTCCGTTAGCACCATGTCCCACTCGACGTTCCACAGCCGCCCCAGAATCACGCCGCCCTCGTTGTCCCACGCCCGAACCATCGCCGCGACGCGGGCTTGGCTCTCACCGCTCGCCGCCGGGATCGTGTGGACCCCGCCCGCGCTGACCTTGAGCGTGGTGGCATAGCCGGCGGCCCACGTCTCATAGGGTGGGCGGTCCGCCGAGACAAGCAGATCGTAGGCACCAGGGAGATCGCGATCGTTCAGAGCCAGGTAGAAGGCCATCACGGCAGTGTCGGCTCGCTGTGTCGGGTAGCTTTGAGGCCGGCTGTCGAAGTACCAATCATAGGCGTCCGACGTCCAACCGTAGGTGTTCTGCTCCCAAGTGTAGATGACGTACCAGGCGATGTTCGGAGCGCCTGCAACCCGGTACCCCTCCCAGATCTCCTCCTCTAGATCGCCGTCGGCGTCCATGAACTTCACACCGGCGTCGCCGGACCAGAATCCCAGCCGCCGGTAGCCGCTATCCTCCCAGGTGAATAGGTGGAGCATCGTCTCATTGCCCTCGGCGTGTCCAAAGACGCCGATGTCGGGGGTGCCATCGTAGTTGACGTCGCGCACCACGAGCTCGCAGGTCGCATATTCACCCAGTCCCACATCGGGGGTGCCCGGCTTGTGAAGGGCCGGCGTCAGCTCATAGACGGCGTCGCCATCCAACACGAAGCCGTCCAAGCGCGTCGCCTCGGACCCCGCCCGGTGCGTGAGCGCCAGCCACTCGGGCTGCCCATCGGCATCGGTGTCCTCGTACCGGATGCAGACGATCCGGGCGCCACCGGCCTGGGCCTGGATGGCAGCCAGGCCCGTCTCGGCGCTGGCCCGTAAGTGCGCAGGGTCCATCGTGGGCTCCGGCGTCGCCGTCGGCGTCGCTGTAGGTGGCACTGTCGGTGTTGCCGTGGGGGTCGCGGTGGGGACGGTGGCGGTGGCGGTTGGGATGGTAGGCTGGGGTGTCGGCGTCACGATGCGGACAGCGGGCGTCGCCGGTTCACACCCCAACACGGTTACCATCAGCCCCAGCGTGAGAAGACGCAGCCCCCACCTGACGGTGCCTGATCGTAGCGGGTCTCTCAGTCCCGCATTCTCTTGAGGAAAACGCCCCATACGGTGATCTCTCCTGAGATGACAAAGCGGGGCACAGAACAGCCGGGCCTCTCGGGCGGGTGTATCGCCCTTGCCGGCTAGTTCTGTGCCCCAGGTGTGCCCCAACCGGGCACAAGGCAGACTAGGACGAAGGTCAGGCCGTGCGGAGTCTCCGAGCGACGAACATCACGGCTGTGAATACCACAGCAGCGCCAAGCAGGAGCCATTCGCCCAGCCCTGTCTGCGACAGCTCCCCCGTCGACTCGCCGGCTCCCGTCCCTCCGCTGCTCGCGCTACCGCGTGGCGTGGAGGTCGGGCGCGGTGTCGCCGTCGGCGTGGCTGTCCGTCGCGGCGCCGTGGTCGCCGTGGGTTCGGCTTCTTCCTCTTCCTCTCCCTCGCCCGGCGCCAGCGCCATCGATTCACCCCTCTCGCCCTCCCCTTCTGCTTCTGGCGTAGGGGTCGCCGTCGGGCCCAGGAGCGGCGTCGGGGTAGGTTCGGGCGTGTCCGTTGCGCTGGGCATTTCCGTCGGCACCGGGGTATCCGTCTCCTCCACGACTGCTTCCATGGTGACCGTCGCCACCACCTCCGTGGGAGGAGGCGCTGCCTGGCGTGGCCTGTTCAGAAGGAGGGCCCAGACGCCAAATGAGATCAGCGCGCAGACCAGAAGTCCACCCAGAACGGCAACGGCGATGATAAACGTACGGTTTTGGCCCTCGCCTTCGGGCTGCTCTGTTTCCTCTTCCTCTGCGAAGATATCGTCATCGCCAAAGGCTTCGAATACGTCATCTGACATGATCAGGACCTCCTCACCTCTGTGCCGGCCGAGTGCAGGCTGCTACAGCGCTGGAAAGATTGGACGACGATGCATGGATATTGTAAACAAAAGCCGAAAAAGACGCAAGTTGTGTTTCAAGTTTCATACTGGTCAGAATCGGGCCAGGTGTGTCAGATCTTCGAGTTCTTCAGGTCCAAGTCGGGTGCTTCCCCCTCCGCACGTGCTTCGATCTTGACCCTCTTCCCCTCTGAGAGGGATTCATCGCTCAGAAATCGCGAGATGCCGTGAAGCGCAGCCTTCATAATGGCCTCGCCAAGGGGCACCATCTTGATGTCGATGAACATACTCTCCTCAGGGATCTGCTCATCAAGGGCTTCCATCTCCTCTCGAAAGACCTCAAGGATGTCTTCCTCGTGGTCCTTGAGAAACTCCGCGAGATCGTGCCGGGCCAGCCGAAAGGCTCCCTCGCGCATAGCTTTTCTGAGTGGCATAGAGTCCGCCTATCTCCCTTCTACAAAAGGCGCTCAAGATTGGCGTAGGGCACGCCGATGGGTTCCTCTTCGCCGATGTCGACCAGCGCCCCCGGTAGCCTTGCGCCCGTCTCCAATTGGACCCGCGTTGTCAACAACTGATGGATGGTGCCGGAACGACCGCGATGGGTCCCGCGCAGCACCCGCACGCGATCCCCAGCGCGCAGGGGCGTGTCAGACTTGATCGCCTGTGCCGCCTGCGTCGGCATCGGGACCACGATATAGGGCCGCTGCGGGTGCCAACGATCGCCGATCTCTCCGCTGATGGAGGCCTCCCGTCCATCCAGTGACCGCAGGAGGTTGAAAACCGTCTGTGTCATTGGCGTCTCGCCAATGCCCTCGGTGGCGAGGATGGGAAAGCCGGCTTGCTTCAGCCTCGGCATAAGATGTGCGGGGATGCTGCCGACGATCATGCCGCGGACCTGCATGTCGATCGCCGGTTCGATCGCCTCCTCCTCGACGGTGGCGCCGCCAATTAGGATGGCCCCCTGTGATGAGGCGTTGATGTGCGTCGCCCGGATGGGATGCTGCGCATCGCGCACGAGCAGACGCAGCACGCCGTGCGCCTCATAGCCGTTGCCCCATAGCGCCTGGATGAAGCCACCCACGGTCTCGATCACGACGGCTTCACCGGGGTGCATCTCCACAACGAAACCCGGGACAAGCGCCAGTCGCCGGACCACCTCAGGTTCCGCCTGTAGCAGCAGCCTGCCGCGTCCAACGCCCACGACCGTCCCGCCGATGGGGCTGCGGCAAGCCCGCGCGCCCAGCCCGCCCCTGGACGCGAGGACCTCGCCTTCCGCGATGGCCTGTCCGCGTTTCACCTTGAGATAGGACTTTGCATTGCGAGGCGGCACGTCCAGAGCTTTGGCGAAGTCCACAATCCGGAAATCGGGCGGAATCGTGGCCTCTGCCACGACCTGGGAGGGCTCCACGCCGTCCCCTGTGCGCACCAGAAGCTCGCCTGGGCGTGGCAGGCTCCGTTTCGTGCGAATGGTCGTGAGGGGATTGGCGATGCTGTGGCGTAGAATCATCTCATCCTCCGACGTCCCAGATCCACCGGTTCAGCAGGCGCCGGCGTTGGTCGCTGTTGGATGGGAGCCTGAGGGGACGTCCGCGCGCGTCGACCACGAGTCCCACCAGTCCGCCCAACACCTCGACCTTGCCGCCCTGCCCCGGTCCCATGCCGATGTCGAACCGCCGGCTCGGGTGGACCTCCAGCGTGGCACGCTGGCCGGCCAGCAGGGGCCAGATCTCGATCTCGCCAAAACGCGCCTCGACGTCGAGCTCTCCCCCATTTTCATAGGTGATCTGCATCCGCATCACGACCTCACCGGGACGTGCCTGTCCTATGGGAGAGATAACCGTCCCCAGCGAGACGAGGCTGCCCGCCTCCAGGGTCGACGCCGCGGCCAACGGTTTGATCCCCGCGACGGCGCCGATGGCGGGTGCCACCCGGTTCGTATCCAACAGCAGCGTCGAAATCCCTGCCGGCTGCAGGCCGTCCAAGACCGTGAGCAGGGCCTGTCCCGGGCGCGGGCTCAGGACCAGGCCGCCTCCGGAGATTACGATGGGATCGATCCGGGGCATGACGCCCGCGCCATCCATCGCAGCGGGGCCGACGTCCCACGTTGGCCAAGCGCTAGTCAGTGCAGAGCGCAGCATCTCGCGAGCGACGGCCAGCTCCACCCAGAGCTCGCGCGATGTCTGTGGCACGGTGGTCGGGAGCAACTCCATCGTATGGAGGATGCTGAGGAGTTCCTCTTCTTCCATCTCCTCAGGGATCCAGCGCAGGATCCGGCTCAGCCCTTGGGATTCCACCCAATCCAGCAGGCCGTTGGAGACACCGTGATCGTAGACGGTCATATAGGGCCGCCCTCCGAAGGTAGCGGCCAAGGTCGTCGTCGCTGCACCCACGTCAACCCCTAGCACACCTCGATCCTCGTTACCCTCCCGGTGCCAGAGGAAATCGATCACCCGTGAGAAGGCCGTGGCGACCGGCACGAGCGGCAACCGGCTCCAAACACTCAAGCTCTCAATGCCGGGCGCAGCTCGGAGTCGCTGCTCAATGTAGAGCTCCTCCAGCGCAGCCTGGGCCGGCCCCAGGTGCTCTGTGTCCGTGGTTGGGTGGACGTTCTCGGCGACGATGACGCGGGTGATGTCGCCAAGCAGCTTCGTCACCTGGGAGCGCAACGCGGTGTTGCCGGCGTACACTACGCTGGGACGGCTCTCCTCCGCAAGCATAGATGCCGCCAGCGCCACCGCTTCGGCAAGCTCCAACACCGGCCGCCGGGCGCCGCCGTCAACACCGCCGACCAGCAGAACCGCGTCAGGCGCCAGGTCACGCACGGTGCGGGCCCACGTCTCCTGCGGGGCCTGGAGGCTCCCTTCTCGGGACAGCGTGGCCTGAATAGTTGCATAGGTACCTGTCACGGCTCTGCGACCGCTTTCCAGGCTCATCTCGCGCACCAGACCCGCCAACACCACGCTCAGAGGCTCCACGGCGCTCAGCGTCACGACAAAGGCATCCACGCCTTGGCGGCCATGCCGGGGGACGATGATCCTGCCCCGACCATAGAGGGTTCGGCCGGTCATGGCCTCAAGTTCCTGCGCTGCTTCAATCACGCCGACGCTGAGGTCGTTCCAGGGTGGTTTTGCCGTGGTTTGGGCTTCTGCCTGCGCCACGAACCTGTAGCTGTCCGCGACCCGTTCGATCAGCAGCAGCTTGGTGATGACGGTGCCGCAGTCGGCGACCAGGATGGATTCGATGTTATGCGATTCGGCCACGCTCAGCCCCCCAAAAGTGGCGTCAACTGACCTACGAGATCGGCCAGGTGCCACAGTCTGATCACAAGCGCGGTGAGTGCCGAGGAGATCGCGCCCGCGAGAGCGGCCCCTAGCCCGACAAACAGGAGGACCTTCCCCACGCCCTGAATGCGTTGTCGCCAAGACTTCGCGGTCTCTTCGGTGGTGGGTGCCGCCTCCTTGGGACGGGCTGTGAAGAAAAGCAGCACAGTAATGGTGGCCAGCATCACAATGAGCCCCTCGACAATACCCAAGACACCGGCATCCAGCCGGAGGGCCTGGCCCGTCGCCAGCATCTGCGGCAGGAGCGTGCCGGTCAGAGCCCCGGCAACCGCGACCGCTGCTCCTACGCCGACGAGATAACCAAGCGGTATGTTGCCTAGTACGGAGAGTCGCGCGAGGAGACGCGTGGGTGGGAACCCCTTGAAGATCAGCAACGATCCCAACAGAAGCGGCACAGCGTAGGTGACGGCGAAGCTCCCCCCCGTACTGGCGATCGCGACACTGATCCACTCTGTCATAACGAACTGGATCGCGATGCCGAGGGCGTATCCGGCTGCGGAGCCCACCAAGATGGCCAATGCCCAGCGATACAGGATGTTGTCGCCCAGGAGATAGCTGAAGATGAGTATGGTCATCACTGCACCAATGATGAGTCCTAGGGTGTCGCCCATCGCTTAGCGTCCTCCTTTCTTCGCGCTGCCTCGGGTGCTGCGACGACCGAGGTTGACCAGCAGCCCAATGATCAGGAAGGCGCCAGCCGCCCAATGGCCTAACGTCAGGATGTCTTGGATCCGGCCATACCCGCTCAGGCTGTCAGCACTGCTGCCGCTGGCGCTGTTGCGCAGCGAACGATAGACCAAGGCATCCGGCATCCCCACGAGCCAACCTTGGATGTTCTGCGTTTGCAGATAGGGGGCGACCCGCGGGCCCGTAGAAGCGCTCACGCCCACGCTCACGGTCAGTGGGATCGCGCGCTCTTGATTGGCCAGCGTGACCTGTTCCAGCCACCAGCGGACGCGCTCAGGGCTTGACGACAGGAGCAGCAGATGACGCCGGGTGGTGATTTCAGGGCGGGCTAGGTAGCTCGAGATGCCGCTGGCATTGCCGGCGAGATAGCTGGTTTCAGGGGGCGAAGGCGCGTTCTGCAGAGCACGCGACAGCTTCGTCCCCAGAACGACACCCTCCGGGAGCGTGCTGACAAACTCGACCACGACTTCCTGGCCGTCGAGATGCGCCAGAATAGGCATGGCGATCTCTGCCATCTCCTCGGCATAGGCATTGCCATATTCTACCGCCAGGATCACCCCATCGCCGGGCTGCAGCCCAGCAAGCGTCTCGACCATGCGTTCTGCCCCCGGTGCCGTGGTCTCGGGGCTGCCCGTTTGACCGCTCCCCACGATATCGGACAGCCGGATCCCCTGGGGGAGCAGCCAGAACGCGCCCAACATCCCTAGGACAAGGATCGCGGCGACCAGCAGGCGCACGACGAGGGTACCCTCTTTCGTCTGCTGGCGCTCGTGGAAGACCGGTCGCTCGGCCATGCGAGGCTGCTCGAGCAACTGCTGCCAGAGCTGGGCTTGGGAGGTGACAGTTTCCGGTATCGACACCTCCGCCGCTGGGTGTACGCCCGAGGGCGCGTCCACGGTGGCAAGAGGTTGCAGCACGCCGGGGAGGCCTTCCAATGGCCCCTCGGGCTCGGCGGGCGTTGGTAAGGGAGCGGAGGGTGGCGGTGCTGTTCTCTCCTGTCCGGGCGATGGTTGCAGTGCCCGCACCCAGTCCGGGATGTCCGCACTGACCAGCTCATCCGTCACATCGAAGACCTCAGCGCCTGCCGCTTCAATCGCCAGCTCGGCGGGTGCCAGTTCCTGTAGCCAGCTTGGCAGTTCCGCGCGGGCTAGGCTATCGTCCTCACGTGCCGGCGGCGGCATAGGCACCGTCGGCGTCTCGGCGGGCGCTAGATCTAGTCTCCGCAGCCACTCGGGTATGTCGACGGGCTCCTCAGAAGACGCGATCGCCGAGACGCCCTCTTCACCGCTGAGGTCTTCCATCAGGAAGGCAGGTGTCTGTTCTGGGGCATCTGCCTCGGCCTCTGGCGGCACAACCCCATCTAGCCAGCTAGGTCGTTCCGCTGGGGCTAGATCGGGGTACACCGGCGTGGCTGCCCCAAAGACGGCGGCTGTCTCGCCCAGCTCCGCTGGCTCGACACCCAGGTCCGCCAACCAATCGGGCAGTTCGGCCTCTTCAAGCTCCGGTGCTGCTTCTTGCTCAGCCGCCCCGGTGGCTTCCTCGACGGCTTGCTGTTGGGGTGGTTGTGCTACCTGCGCTGGCGGCGCGCCTGGCGAGGTCGTCGCTGGCGGGGGTGTCTCAAGGCTGTCGCCGGCGCCCTCTTCCTCCGCTGCCAGCGTTGTTAGCCATTCCGGCAGCTCTGCCTCGATCTCAGCCTCAGCCTCAGACTCCAGCAGCCAGTCGGGCAGTTCGGGAGCGGCGTCAGCGTCGGACGCCTCCGCGGGCTCAGAATCCAGCAACGAAGCCAGATCTCTTTCCAAGGGCGTTCTCGCCGGCTGCGACGCCGCCGCGGCAGGCGACACCTCCGCTGAGAGTCTCTGAGCCTCCGCCAACCAATCGGGCAGCTCAGACTCGGCAAATAGCAGGGGCTCGCTTTCGACGGTTTCCGCCTCCGGCGCTGCCTCCACCTCATCTTCCGACTCGGCAGCTGTGTCTGCCAACCAATCGGGGAGTTCTCCCACGTCCGCGGGCTGATCCGCCGGTGTCTCGGTGGCATCTGCATACAGCCAGTCCGGAGGTTCTTCCTCCCGGCTGGGAATGGGCGCAGCGCTCTCGCTGTCGGCAAGGGCCGTCAGCCAGTCCGGAAGCGCCGCTTCGGCCTCACCGGGCTCCTCAGCGGAAGCTTGTTCCTCTGCCTCGGCATACGCTGCTGCATCTGCAAACCAGTCGGGCAGAGCATTGGCATCGAGCGCCAGCTCATCCGGCTCCACTTCCTCCGCCGGCAAAGGCTCACCCAACTCCAGGGCGTCGCCTGTCTCGCTGTTGTCCTCGAGCAGGTCGGACAACCAGTCGGGATACGTGTCAGTGTCGTCCGCATCCGTTGGTGCGGTCGCCTCAAAGTCCTCGTCATACGCCTCAGTGCCCGGTGAGAGGCCTCTCAGCCAGTCCGGCAGATCCTCGTCCGCCGGCTCATCGTCGCCTGGGGAGCGCGTGGGCAAGGAGATACCCTTCACCTTCGATGCGCCGGCGTCACGTTGGCTTGGGCCGCCGCGGTGGTGTGTACCGCCGTTTCCCGGCTCCTCAAAGAATTCGGGCGGAACCACGTCCTTCGCGTCGATCAACCGCGCATTGCAGTTGTCGCAAAGGACGTTCCCTAAGGGGTTCAACGTACCGCAATTAGGGCAGCGAATCTTGGTCTGTGGCAGCGTTGCCCCGCAGTTCTTGCAGGATTTCCGGCTGTCTGGGTTGAACGCGCCACAGTTAGGACATCGAATCATAGGCTCACACCCTCAGCTTATCCGCCACTATGGGGCCGGTCAATGCCTAGAAGGATCCTCAGGCCGGTCAAGACCACGCCGAGGGTCACCCCCAGCAGCAGACCGCGCATGCCGCCGGTGGCGGCAGCATTGACGAGCTGCTGAATGGTCTCCAAAACGGGCGAGACGAAGATGGGAATCATGCCAAACAGCGTAAAGGCGGCTACAATCAGGAGGAGCACGCTGTGCACCTCGCGACGGGTTCGCACCAGCCGCATACCCCCGAGGATGAGCGTGATCCCTGTCACGGCCAGCAATGCTGACTGACCGGGGACCAGCACAGCATCCACGAGGGCCTGTGATGTCGCACCGTCAGGACCCTGGACCAGAACGAGGACCAGGCTAGCCATAGCGGCGGCGACCAGCAGAAGGCTGGCGATGCGTTGCTTGCTCTCCCGCTGGAAGAGCCTGCCGGTGTGGACTCTGAGAAGGTTGCCGTAGCCCAAGAGCAGGGCAAAGGCGCCCAAGACGGCTGCCCATTGTACCAGCAGCGCGCGCGCTGACGCCAAGGGCGGGATGGGCACGAGATAGCCAACCAGAACGACCAGACCGCAGGCCACAGCCACTATTGTGGGGATCAGCCACCTGAACATACGTTCACACTCCGATTCCGAGAAGGCTGGCGATGGCTGCTAAGACAATGCCGGCGATCACAAGCCAGCGCAAGAGGTCCTCGGCCCGCAGGCTGGCCCAGAAGACCGGTCGTCCGACGACTTCCGCTCCTCCCGCGAAGAGCTTTTCGCCCATGATCAACGCATCGGGCTCCACGGCCGAGGCCATGGCGGCTATCCCCTCCGCCGAAACGGTACCTCCCAAGACCTTGGTGTTGTTCCGGAGCGCGGCATCGGTCAGCAATGAAGCCTCGGCGCCGAAACTCCCTAGGTTGAGATGCGTGCCTACAGACTCGTCGAAAATCAGTGTGGCTGCCATCGCTGCGTACAGCACCGGGCTTGCAGGGATGTACCGCACGAACCCGGGTCGATAGTTGCGAACGTTGTCCAGCCGCGCGTAGGCATCCTTGAGCTGGTTGTCGGCAACCAGATAGAGTGTCGGATCACCGGCGGTTATGAAGGGCGGCGTGTCGTAAGCCGCCGCTAGATCCATGAGGTTGGTCAACCCTTGGAGCGCAGCAATGCCGACGAGGCCTTGCTCACCGAGGAAATCCCCGCTGCCAAGCGCTGCGTGAATCGCAGCGCCCTCCTCAGCAACCCGCCCGACTTCGTTGGAGAAGGCGCGGAAGGCCGGTACGGCATCGAGCTTCTGGGCGCGCATCCGCCCTTGGCTGATGCTGTACACGGCGAGCGCAAGTATACCGATGAGAGCAAATCCCAGCCCGACGAGTTGGGCGATCATTCACTAGCTCCTCTGGTGATGTCGACTGCCCGGTGCACGGGCGTGTGCAGCGCATCCAGTGTTTGGGGATCCTCCAGCGCCCGTGCCATCGAGGCAATGCTCCCCTCTGCGAGGTCCTCTCCGAGGAATGGCGCTACCATCCACAGGATCTGACCGCCGACAAAGCCCCACATCTGGAGGAATCTGACAACGAGATCCGCCAAGTCTGTGAGTCCAAGTTCTCGAAGGGTCTCTACCCATCGAACGAGAGGTGCTGGAAGGGAGGCTTCAGATTCCACCGGCCAGTCCTATGGTGCACAATGGTATTGCATCATGTAACGCCTTTTTCAGTATAGCACGGTTTGAGAATCGTGTAAAGCAATCCACTTTCTAACCTTGAGATGCTTTTCCTTGGTTTGCCTTAGCGTTATACTACGTCTTACGATCCTTTGGAAGGACGGAGACGGCCTTGCGCGTGCTGATGATATCGAAGGCGTGCATCGTGGGCATCTACCAGCGAAAGCTGACGGCGATGGTCGAGGTGGCGCCAGATCTGGACTTGACGGTGGTCGTGCCGCCCTTCTGGCGCGATGAACGGGGTGTGACACGCCTGGAGCGTGTCTACACCGACGGCTACCGGCTTGAGATCCAACCGCTCTGGTTCAATGGGTCCTTTCATATGCATTTCTATCCCCGTCTGCACAGCGTGATCAAGCACGTGAAGCCCGATCTGGTGCATATTGATGAGGAGCCCTACAACCTGGCTACCTACCACGCCAATGTCCTGGCGCGTCGCGCCGGCGCCAAGACCCTCTGGTTCTCGTGGCAGAACCTCGCCCGCCAGTATCCACCCCCCTTCTCATGGATAGAACGTTACAACCTAGCGCACAGCGACCACGCGTTGGTGGGAAGCCAGACCGCGGCGAAGGTATGGCGCGCCAAAGGGTATGCAGGTGGGCTAGGCGTGATCCCCCAGTTCGGCGTCGATGCGCAGCTCTTTTGCCCCCATGCAGATCGCACCACCGAGGCGCCCGTGCACATCGTCTACGTGGGCCGGTTGGTTCCCGAGAAGGGGTGCGATCTGCTGTTGCGGGCGCTGACGCGCGTTGAGGGGGCGTGGCGCGCGACGGTCCTCGGCAGCGGGCCCGAAGCGCCTGCACTGGAGGCGTCGGCGGTAGCCCTTGGATTGGAGGATCGCATCGTCTTTCGGCCATGGCTGCCATCTGCTGAGATGCCTGGGTTCTACAGGACCGCTGACGTGCTCGTGCTACCCTCGCGCTCGCAGCCGAATTGGACCGAGCAGTTTGGGCGCGTGCTCATCGAGGCGATGGCCTCTGAGGTCGCCGTCGTGGGCGCCAGCGCCGGCGAGATCCCCTACGTGGTCGGTGACGCCGGGTGGGTCTTCCCT
Organism: Anaerolineae bacterium; assembly: GCA_016927095.1. The sequence continues at coordinate 20,339 of JAFGNI010000044.1, forward strand.
GAGGGCGATGTCGACGCGCTGGCAGATGCGCTGACGAAGCTGGTGGTTGCCCCAGGACTGCGCAGCGAGCTGGGGGCCCAGGGACGGGCTCGGGTTCTGGCGGCTTTCACACAGGAGCGTATCGCGGCGGCAACCGTCGCGGTCTATCGGGAGTTGACAGCATGAACCCTCTGCGGAAGTGGACCCGATTGGCGTTGGCATACTTTCACTACATGCTCGCGGCGAGTCATCGCCATTTCGGAAACAAGTACAGCCTTCGTGAGGAATATGAGAGGGCCGTCGATGCCTTCTCGCGGGCGATTGTCTATGACCCCGGCTTCGCCCGCGCCTATATGGAACGGGGCATCCTCTTCTGGCGGGAGCTGGATCATCCGCGGCGGGCGGTCCTGGATCTCACGACGGCCTATGAGCTGGATTCGACCCTCATCGAGGCCCGGTTCAACCGCGGTGTCGCCTACCAACAACTGCGTGAGTACGGCGACGCGCTGGCGGATTTCCAGGCCTATTTGAGCCAGGGGGATCATCCCTATTGGCGTGAACACGCCGAGAAGATGGTTCGAGAGCTGCAGGAATGGCTACCCTCGGCAGGGGCTCCCGTTGGGGCCCCCGCTGGCGATGGCGCCCCCTCAGCCTGACGGCGATTTCCTTCCGTCTCTGGCTGGGGCACCCCAGGCTGGCGCATCCCTCTCATGAAAACGCCCGCGGCACCTCTGTGCGCCGCGGGCGTGTCTTTCAGATGAGTTCTTGCGGTGGCGTCCGGGTTAGTATCCGGTGAGCAGCCCCCGATCGGGGGCGTCGGTCAACACGGTGCCCAGGATGCGAACCCTGAAGCGCTCCAGCAGCTCCTTGGCCTGCTCGATGCGGTCGCGACGGGTGTGGCCCGTGCGCACCACCAGGATCAGGCCGTCCGTCTGGGCAGCGAGCACGGAGGCATCCACGGCGACGGTCACCGGCGGCGCCTGGAAGATGACCACATCCGCCATCTGCTTCAGGTCGTCCAGAAGCTCGCCCATCCTATTGGATCCCAGGATGTCCGCCGGGTTGGGAGGAAGCGCCCCACTTGGCAGCAGCGAGAGCCCGGGCACGCTGGAAGCGGCGAAGGTGACGGTTGCCGTTGGGTCCTGGCTCAGCATCACCGTGGTCAGCCCCGGCTCCTGGGGAACGTGAAAGAGATCGTGCAGGCTGGGCCGGCGCAGGTCGGCGTCGACTAGGCAGACATGCTGCCCGGCCCGGGCCATCACAACCGCGAGATTGGCTGCCACATTGGAGGTCAGCCCCGCTGCTGCCGGCGCGGTGACGACGAAGGCGCGCAGCTGTCGATCCAGGCTGGTGAACGCCAGGTTCATGCGCAGGGCGCGATAGGCCTCTGCTGCCGGACTCTGCGGGTCGGTGAGCGTGACCAGGTTGGTGGTGCCCTCATAGCTACCAGGTTCAGCCATGCAAGTCGCTCCTTAGGGAACGGGGCGGCGCAGGAAGCGCGCCACACCGGGCCTCATTTTGCGCCAGATCTTCTCTGGACAGGTGGGATGGTGCCGATCACGGTCAGCCCCGTCTCCGCTTCAATGACGCCAGGGTCGTGGATGACGCCTGCTTGCAGCCACTCCAGCGCAATGATGACCAAGGTGCCCAGAACCAGGCCTAACATCGCCCCTGCAGCAACGTTGATCGGTGTCTTGGGGCGCAATAGGCTGTAGGAAGCGAGATCGATGATCTCGGCAAAGACGCGGTCTTCCTTGTCCTGGCGGGCATTCTGCTCGTCGCGCCACTGGACCAGCAGCTGCGCCCACGTGTTCGCGATCTGATTGGCCAACTCCCCATCGGGATTGTCGACCTCGATCTTGATCACCATGATGGAATCGTCCGCAACGATCTTGACGTCGTTCTTCAGGTCGCGGGGATCCATAAAGAGCCCCAGCACCTGGATCACGTCCTGCGCGCGCTTCTCCGACCACATCACATTGGCGTAAGAGCTGAGGAGCTGTTTCGCGGACTGCGTCAGGCTCAAATCGGGGCGCGCCAGCTGGATGGAAACCTCCATACTGGCGCGATAGACCGGTGTCTGAAGCTTGCTGAAACCAAAGGCGCTGATGGCTGTAACAACGACGGCAAGGACAAGGATCCATCCACGCCGGCGGACAACATCAATGTATTCCTGAATCCTCAAAATCGCCTCCGGGAGGAGTTAGCGACCACGCAGACGGAGTCGAATCTCGCGACAATAGGGGCATTCATAGCCAACGTAGTCGCGCCCACACGTCCGGCAGGTCCGTTTCTCCAACTCGCGGCCCTCATCCATCGACAGCAAGATCACCGCGACTTCCTGCTGGTCATGACGCGCGACCCAGTCCTCCAGTGTTGTATGTCCCACCATCCACTTGCCGGTCTCTGGGTCTTGTCGCAACTGTCCCTGTACGAACCTTCCGTCCAGTCGAGCTGCCGCTTGGATCAGCTCGCGTATGCTGGCTTTGCGATATGCGGTCATCTGGTTCCTTCCAAGATGCACCGGCGCGTTCCGTCCCTCAGGATCTCTCCCCGGTTGCATCATCCCAGGCATTATAAGCGATGGCTTAGCAAGGGCAAGGGCTTGTCCTTGCTGCCGGCAGGGCCTACGATGTCCAGGTCGTCTGCCTCGAACGCGGGAGATCCCCTCAACCTCGTTCCCGACGGATCACAGATCCGTCGGCAGGGTCTGCGATGCCCGGAGCGTTCGCCTCGATCCGCCATACGAGGCGCGCCCCCCGCGTGGGGGACGCAACAACAGCGACCGCGCTAACGTTCCTCGGCGGGGACCCGCCAGAGGATGACGCTTCGCTGCGCCGGGGAGTTGGACGACTCGCGGTAGAGGTACCATCTCAAGGCTTCCGAGCACGCCAGCGGCACCAACTGGCATCGCGGCGGAGGCGCCGCGTACGTGGTGGCGGCCACAAAACGCATGCCCTGCCACTCAGCGTCAAGCGCTGTGTCCGAAAGATCGACCGCTTCAGGTGCGATAACGAGCGCGTCAGGATCCTCGGGCCAGTCCACGGCGGATGTGACATTCCCCAAACCGCGGAGTGCCCAGCGCAGCGACGCCGTCAATGTGTCATCGCGATTGAGAAGCACAACCTGTAGGCTGTCCAACCGCTCCTCGCGCAAGATACCGATGCGCTGCACCGTTTCGGTCAGGTGCCCCAAATTGTGTGAGCCGGCGGTGTGTATGGCCGGTTCAATGGCCTGATCAGAGCGGACAAAGGCCACGCCGGCGCCGAACCCAGTCTGGAGGAAGAGGAAGACCGCTGAGAGACCGGTGAGAGCGCTGCGCCAGACGAGCGCCGGCGGCACCTGTACCAGGAAGATGAAGACCAGCAGCACCTGGAGCCCGATCAGCACCATCAGTCCCAACAGAATCAGAAGGATTTGGTCTGTGCCGATGATGCCGCGGGCGTTCTGCGCAAGAGCTAGCAGCGCGGGTGCCCAGAATAGCGCCGACACCAGGCTGTGGAGTCCCATCCACCGACGCTCCTGCAGCTTCAGAGACCCCCATAGGCGGTCGGCAGCCCAGCCACCAAACAATGCCATGGGTAGCACGATCAGGCTCACGCCCTCACTGGAGACACCCGGGCGCGCGGCGATGAGCAGAGCGACCACCCCCCCCAGCAAGGCCACCCCCCAGGGCGCGCCCTGCCGGTCACCGGCAGCGAGCGCCAGCCCCGCGCGCGGGCGGGCAGCCAGCAGGCCCAGGCCCGTCGCGGTGAGGATCAGCAACACCGGCTCGTAGAGCAGCAATAGGCCTGCGGGGGCGAGGCCCCGGTCCGCTTGGATGCGCCACTCACCGAGCCACGTGGCGGCGCCGTCCAGCACGCCGGCCCACCCGGACCAACGCAGGCCACCCGCCACAGAGATGATGAGCGCGGCGCCCAGTCCGATAGCCACCCCGCGTCGCCAGGACAGGGATGCCCGGGGGTGACCGGACACGCCCAACCGGCGTAAGGTCAGCCAGACCAGAACGCCCGCGATGAGGGCGTCATAGAAAGCCGGTCCGCCTGTCAGCCCCAGCGCCAGGCCCCAGGCGAGCCACGCCGTGCGCGTAGCCCCCTTGGCCTCTGAGCCGAATGCGAGGGTCAACAGCAAGCCCGCCCCTAGAATCGCGATGGCAGCGGCGTCCACGCGACGCGCTGCGAAGAGGGAGAGGGGAGAGACCAGCAGAAGGCCGGAGGCGACCAGGGCGCCGAGCTCGCCGATTTGGCGACGCCACAGAAACGGCAGTACGACCAGGGCGGTCCCTGCCAGGGCCGGCAGCAGACGCGCCAGCCATGCCGTGGGATAGAAGATCGTGAAGAGCAGGGCATTTCCCACAAGCAGCAACGGGCTCTCGCTGCTGTCAGGCCACGTTCCGCTCCTCGCGGCGTCCCACGCAACGACGGCCCGGCCCGCTTCGCTTGGGGCCAAGGGCGTGGTACCCAACCCGATCAACCGCGAGGCCAACGCCAGCGCGGCAATGGCTAGCCAGGCCCAACGCAGCGAATCCGACGGCACGCGATCTGCCACCAACGACGACCTCGACCGCCTAGACGCCGGTGAACGACCGGATCATCTGGCGGATCTCGGCCTCTTTGGCCTCGATCTCAGACATCAGCCGGAACTGGACCAGGGTGCGCATCAGGTTGTTCTCCGGATAGTGCACCTTGAAGTAGACGTTGCCCTCCAGGTAGTCGGTGAAGAACCGTAGCCCCATCTCAAAGGCCAGCACCCGCAGCGAATCGTAGAGATAGGCATAGTCGTTCGCGGTGTAGAAGGAGCGCACCTGGGGAAGGTACCCTTTGAGAATCACCTCGCAGAGGTCCAGCTCGAAGGTGACCTGATCGATCTCCTGCGTCTCCTCGCCGAGGGGATTGCAGCTCGAGCGCAGGCAGTCGCCGATGTCGTATTGCACCAATCCCGGCTTCACCGTGTCGAGGTCGATGATGCCGACCGCGTCGCCGGTGGTGTCGTCGATCATGATGTTGTCGATCTTGGGGTCGCCGTGCATCACGCGCTCTTCCAGACGTCCCGCCGCACAGGCGTTCTGCAGGACCGGCGCCCAGTCGCGCCGTTGGGCAACAAAATCCGCCGCATAGCGCAGGTCGGGGTGGGTGCGATCGATCCCGTGGGTCGCGACGACCTCATCGTAGTGGCGTAGATACGCCGGTAAAATGTGGAATCCCGGCAGCGTATCGTGCAGTCGACCGGCATCCAGATCGCTGATCTGGCTCTGGAACCTGCCCAGCGCGTAGCCTGCTTCACCCGCATGCCGGACATCCCGCACCTTCGGGAGCGTCCTGGCGCCCTCGATGAAGGTCAGAGCGCGCCAGAACTCGCCGCTCTCATCGATCACCCAGTCCTGACCATCGCGCGCCGGCACGATCTGCGGCAGTTCCCAGCGCTTGCCGCCGGTGGGCGATGGTTTCTCGGCGATATGGTCCATCACCGTGCGCAGATTGACCATAATGAGTTTCGGCATCGGAAAGACGTTCTGGTTGATCCGTTGGAGGATGAACCGGCTGTCCTGGCATTCGACCACGTAAGTGTCGTTGATGTTGCCGGTGCCATAGGGTGTGACAGAACAGATCGTGTCCTCGGGGTGAAATGCCGCTGCGACCGCTTTCACGTCGTTCAATGTCTCTCCTTGCATAGGGCGGCTATCGCTGCCGCTCCTGGATCTTGGCCCACGTGTCGCGCAGCGCGATGGTCTGGTTGAAGACCAGCCGGTCATCCGTCGTGTCCGGGTCAATGCAGAAGTAGCCCACCCGCATAAACTGGTAGGTGTCGCCCGGTTCTCCCTCGACCACACTTGGCTCGATCTTGCAGCCGGTGAGGACCTCCAGGGAGTCTGGGTTGAGGTTGTCGATGAAGGTCTCGCCCTCCTCGACGTCCTCGGGGTCTTGCACAGCGAAGAGCCGGTCATAGAGGCGCACCTCACCCTCCACCGCGTGCGCCACAGAGACCCAGTGGAGGGTGCCCCGCACCTTGCGCCCATCGGGCGCCTCGCCGCCCCGGGACTCCGGATCGTACGTGCAGTGGACTTCCACCACGTTGCCGTCCTCGTCCTTGACGATGTCCTTGTACTGGACGAGATAGGCGCCCTTGAGCCGGACCTCACGTCCCGGCGCCAGACGGTAGTACTTGCGCGGGGGATCCTCCATGAAGTCCTCCTGCTCGATGTAGACCTCGCGGGAGAAGGGGATCTCGCGGGTGCCCATCTCCGGGCGCTGCGGGTGGTTCTCGACCTCCATCCATTCCACTTGGCCCTCAGGGTAGTTGTCGATGACCACCTTGAGGGGACTGAGGACACCCATGACGCGGGCCGTGCGCTCGTTCAGATCGTCACGGATCGCGTGCTCTAGGAGCGCGACATCCACAACGCTGTTCGCTGTGGAGATGCCGATGCGATCGCAGAAATCGGCGATGATCGCAGCGGTGTAGCCGCGGCGCCGCATCCCGGCGATGGTCGGCATGCGCGGGTCGTCCCAGCCACCGACGTGGCCCCCCTGGACGAGCTGCAGCAGCTTGCGCTTGCTCAAGATCGTATAGGTCATGTTGAGCCGCGCGAACTCAATCTGCTGCGGATGGTAGATCCCCAGCTGGTCGAGGAACCAGTCGTAGAGCGGGCGGTGGTCGCGGTAGCCGAGGTCGCAGAGGGAGTGGGTGATCCCCTCAATAGAGTCCTCCAGCCCGTGGGCCCAGTCATACATCGGGTAGATGCACCAGGCGTCCCCCTGCCGGTGGTGGGACTCGTGCAGGATGCGGTACATCACCGGGTCGCGCAGATTGATATTGGGGGAGGCCATGTCGATCTTCGCGCGCAAGACGCGTGCGCCGTCAGGGAACTCCCCGGCGCGCATGCGCCGGAACAGATCGAGGTTCTCCTCGACAGAGCGGTCGCGATAGGGGCTGTTCTTGCCGGGCTCGGTCAGCGTGCCGCGGTACTCGCGGATCTCCTCCGCGCTGAGATCGTCCACGTAGGCCTGGCCCTGCTGGATGAGCTGCTCCGCCCATTCGTACATCTGCTCGAAATAGTCGGAGCCGTAGAAGACCTCGTCACCGAAATCGTGCCCCAACCAGCGCACATCGGCAATGATGCCGTCCACATACTCTTCCTCTTCCTTGACCGGGTTGGTGTCGTCGAAGCGCAGGTTGAACTTGCCCCCGAAGTCCTTCGCGACGCCCGCATCAATCGCCAGTGCCTTCGCGTGGCCAATATGCAGATACCCGTTGGGCTCCGGCGGGAACCGGGTGTGGACGCGGCCAAATCGCCCGGACTTGAGGTCCTCCACCACGGCGCTGCGGATGAAGTCGGTGGCGAGCGCGTCGAGCTCCTCGCCGGTCAATGAGATCGTATCGTTTTCGGTCGTCTCACCCATACCATCTCCTCCCTCTCTCCTTCTCGACCTCCAATGGTACCGCAAGTGAGATCAAGAGCAAACGTAGGGTGCGGCAGCTTCTGGCCTCTGCGTAGGGCAAACCGTTGTGTTCGCCCCGACAAGGCACCCTGCGACGCAGCGAGCTCCCTGCGTCGCCGGTCGCCCGGCCGGCGGTCGGGTCCGGCGACCCGACCTACATCCCATCGACTGCGTGGCGCCTTGTAGGACGGGCTGCCAAGCCCGTCCCCGGCAAGGCATCGTGCGATGCAGCCGGCTTCCTCCGTCGCCGGGCGCTCCGTCGCCGGTCGGGTCAGGCGACCCGACCTACACTGAGCCGCTATTCTAGCGCCTGTCCGTCACCCGGTAAATCGTCACGCCCTGCGCATCGTAGACCGCCGGGAACAACGCCGCAAACTTCGCCAGCCCGCCCTCCGGGTAG
>JAFGNI010000383.1 GCA_016927095.1 Anaerolineae bacterium
AGCGCTGGTAGTCTACGATTCGGTGTTCGGCAATACAGAGAAAGTCGCACAGGCAGTGGCCCAGGCGTTAGGGTCGGAGGCGGTCAAAGTGTCCTCCGTCACACCCGAGGCCCTTGCAGACGTCAAACTTCTCGTCGTGGGTTCGCCTACCCGTGCCTTCCGCGCCACGCCTGCCACGATGACTTGGATCAAGGCACTGCCTGCCAACGCACTGAGCGACGTTAGGGTCGCCGCATTCGACACGCGGATCTCCGCGGAAGAGACCGGTCCGGCATTCCTCAAGCTGATGGTGAAGCTCTTCGGCTATGCTGCGAAGCCCATCCTTGGCGCCCTCCGGAAAAAGGGCGGGCAGCCTGCAGCGGCTGACGAGGGTTTCATCGTTATGGGCACGGAGGGCCCGCTCAAAGACGGCGAGCTCGAGCGAGCCGCGGCCTGGGCCGCCAGGCTCACCGGGTAACACCCGCTGGCTACGTACCGGCACGGAGGGCACCGCGGCGCCCTCCGTGCCTCAGTGATTCTGTGCTGAACCGGCCCGGGCCGCCTCGATCACCTCAGCAGCCAGGTCATAACGGCTAAACGCCGGCATCACGTACGCGCCCTGCACCCACGGGCGCACGGCCTCGATCAGGGCCACCGCGATACGCACGCCTTCCTGCGGCGCCCCTTCGCCTGCCGCCTCCAGCCGCGACACGACCTCCGTTGGGATCGTGATCCCGGGGACCTCGTTGTCGAGGAACCGCGCGTGTCGTACGCCGTAAAGCGGCAGGATTCCCACGAGGACGGGCACCTTGAGCGATCCGTAGCGCTCCGCGTAGGCGTCCAGCAACCGGCGCACGGCCCCGGCATCATAGACCGGTTGGGTGAGCAGGAAGTCCACCCCGGCCTGCACCTTACGCCGAAGCACCTTCACCTCGTGGGCCAGATCGTCCGGCGCCAGGCTCAGCGCTCCGCCGACGAAGTAGGCCGTCGGCTGTCCGATATCGGCGCCCGCGTGGTCGACCCCGGCGTTGAAGCCCTGCTTGATCAACTTGATCAAGCCCGAGGGTACCACATCGTAGTCGTCCATCGCGTCGGGATAGTCACCAATCGCCGTGGGATCGCCCATCACGACGAAGACATTGCGCACACCCAACGCGTGCGCCGCGAGAAGGTCCCCCTGCACGCGCAGCAGGTTACGTCCCCGCGTCGGGAAATGCAGCGTCGTCTCGATGCCCACCTTGTCCTGGATGAGCGAACAGACCGCCCACGGGCTCATCCGCATGCGCGCCATCGGGCTGTCGGCCACGTTGATCACGTCCGCGCCCGCCTCCTTGAGCGCCGTCGCGCCAGCCAGAAGCCTGTGTGTCGCCAGCCCGCGGGGCGGGTCCATCTCGACCGCCAGCGCGAAGCGCCCCTCGGCAAGTGTAGCTGACAACAGCGACCGCTGGTCCGGCGCGATATCAACACCCACGGCGTGGACGAGGGCGGGCTCGCTCACAATGCGACATTCCGCCGGCTCGCCGGCCCGGATCGCCGCGCGCATCGCCGCGATGTGCGCCGGCGTCGTGCCGCAGCAGCCACCCACGACGTCGGCCCCCGACTTCCGAAACGCCCACGTGTAGTCACCGAAGTACTCCGGCGTCGCCGGGTAGCGGATCCGTCCCGAGACCTGTTCAGGCCATCCCGCGTTGGGCTTCACCCAGAAGCGCCCGTCAGGTACCGCCGCCCGCATCTGCTCCAGGATGCGCAGCAGCTGGGCCGGACCACCCGAGCAGTTGACGCCAATGACATCGACACCCGCCTCGGAAAGCCGCTGTGCCACCATCGCCGGCGCATCGCCGAGGAGCGTGCGATCATCGCGCGTGAACGTCATCGAGGCGACGACCGGCAGATCCGTCGTCTCGCGCGCAGCCCAGACTGCGGCAAGGCTCTCCTCGAGATCCGTGATCGTCTCGATCACGATCAGATCGGGCGCCCCTTCCACCAGCGCGGCGATCTGCTCCTGAAACGCCTCGCGCGCCTGGGCTACCTGAACCCGGCCATACGGCGCCAGTCGCACGCCCAGCGGCCCGACATCGCCCGCCACGAACACCTCACGGAACGACGCCAGCACCACCCGGCGCGCCAGGTCAACCCCTGCGCGGTTGATCTCCCCCACCCGCTCCGCCAGCCCGTGCTCGGCGAGCTTGTAGCGGTTCGCTCCGAAGGTATTGGTCAGGATGATGTCCGACCCGGCATCGGTGTAGGCGCGGTGAACCTCTGCTACCGCCGCGGGATCCTCCAGGTTGAGGGCGTCGAAGCAGGTCGTGAACGCCACGCCTCTGGCGTGCAGCATCGTGCCCATCGCACCGTCCGCGAGCAGTGGCGCCCTGGCTTCATCCAGTCGCTTCAGAAACGGGTCGTCCATAGTAGCCTCGCGAGTCAGCTCTCAGCCTTGAGCGGTTAGCAGCCGGGCGAACGCTCGTTCCGGGCGCAGGCAGAACAGCCCACCCCGCGCTCCCGCCCGGCATCGGGCGTCCGGTAGCCAACATCCATCATCCGACACCCCTGATCTCCCCCCGCAGCCGTTCGACCGCCGCCACCATCGCGCGAAGCGATGGGAGCACTTCGGCCCACGTTCGCGTCTTCAGGCCGCAGTCGGGGTTCACCCAGATCCGGTCCGGCGCCAGGTGCGCCAAGAATGAGCGCACCTTCTCCTCAACGAACGTCGTGCCGGGCACGACCGGGCTGTGGATGTCGTAGACGCCTGGACCGACCTCGCGCGGATAGCCGTAGGCAGCCAACTCGCGAAGCGTCGCATCGTCGCTGCGGGCGTTCTCGATCGAGATCACGTCAGCGTCCAGCCGGTCGATCGCCTCAAGGATCTCGCCGAACTCCGAATAGCACATATGCGTGTGGACCTGTGTCTCCGGCAACGCCTTGCTTGTCGCCAGCCGGAACGCGTCGGTGGCCCACCCC
>JAFGNI010000384.1 GCA_016927095.1 Anaerolineae bacterium
CTGCGCCTGCTGGGCATTCAGCCCCGGCGGGGTATCTAGGATGGCGAAGCGGTACTTGAGCGACTCGCAGTGCGCGATCATCGCTTCCTGGATCATCTTGACACGCTCTTTCGCCCCGTCCGATCCGTCGTAGCCAGCCATCACATCCGGGGCAACGACGAGTCGCACTTCGTCGATGGCTTCCAGACCGCCCAACCCCGAGCGCTCAGCCGCGTCGCCGATGAAGTCCTCCGCCGTCAGCGGCGAGACCCCTCCACCTTCTAGCGGATAGATGCCCTCGGTCGGTGTGGCGGAAGCAGCTCCGATGTTAGAGATGTCGACGGCGGCAAATGCTGCTTTGCCGATGAAGTTGTCGTCCTCCTTCTTCATCGTCAGGCCGCTCTTCGTCTCGCTACCGACCGTCATCGAGAAGGTCTCTTCTTCCCCGGCCTTGATGCTCACCTTGAGGTCGGATGGCCCCGGGCTCTTCGCGGTCACCTTGAAGCTGTTGCCCCGACCGCTGGTCGGGATGGTCGCCGAGGCGGCTTCTCCCCCCGTCTCACTGAGCGCCCGCAAGCTGATGATGTAGCACGGGCCGCCGCCGTTCGAGAAGTAGCCGTAGACGGCATCCGGGAGGTAGGCGCCGGGTGTGAAGTCGCTGAAGGTGCTCACAAACTGGGTCCAGCTGGTGACGAGGGTCGGCGTGTTGAGCACCGACTTGACCGGGACACGGTCGCCGGTCGCCGGATCGATCTGCTTGACGCTGGCTTCCGCCGTGATGCCGATGAAGGCCGTCATCGACGTGCCAGCTGCTTCGATCGGCTTTGTCCCGCGATCGACCTCTTCTATGTATACGCCAGGAGACTTGTATTCAGGCATCGTCCTTCCGCTCCTTTCATCCTTTGATACGGCCTTGGGTGGATCTCAATGCTTCGCCGTTCACGATCCTACAGGATTTGAACCCCACTGTCGTCTCTGTCCTCGGGTCACACCTCCATGTCATAAGTGCTTGCTTCAGACGGTATCTCGATGGTCTTCTCTTTAGGTCTTCCCCCGGATGTCCAGACTACCAACGTATAGGTGCCGGGCGCCAAACTGCCCAAGACATAGCGGCCCTGTGCGTCGGTCGTGGTCACGTAGCCGGTGCCTTTGAGGGCAACCGTGATGCCGGGAAGTGGCTTCTGGTCGGTCTTGTCTCTAATGACCCCGCCGATCAGGATCATATCGACGCGGTCTGCGTCGGGGCGGAGTCCCGGCTCGTAGGGCAACCCTTGTGCCTGCCCCAGCCGGAAAGTGCGCGTCCTGACGATCTCCGTGGTGATCTCCTCCCAGGGATCGAGCGCCAGGGTCACAATGTAAGAGACGCTGGGACGCAGTTCGTTGTCGAGGACGTTCCAGAGATCGGTCGGATTCTCCAGCTTGTCGTGCTGGGCAAGCCTTGCTTGGATCTCGTAGGGCGGGTTCTGGAGCGTGCCCACGAGCCGGTGCTCTGGCAAGTTGGGATAGCGAAAGAGCGCCAGCATACAGCGCGTGAGCAGCCGGTGCTCATCTGCCGGATCGGCTGCCCAGGCCGTCAGGATATACGAGCAGTCGACACGCATGGGCGTCCGCTTGAGCTGGGCCAGCTCCTGCCGGCTGCCGTTGTTAAGCCGCTCCCACTGATGGCGGCGGAGCACGTTGTTCTCTCGCACATCGTAGAGGAAGAGGTTGACCGTCGGCTTGGAGATGCGGGAACTCCAATCGCGCCTGGGCTGGTCGAAACTGATCTCGATCTCCCCGTTTTTCACGGGGAGTTCGTCGATCAGCAGCTTTCGGATCGTCTCGTCCAGGTCAGCGAGCATGGGTAGCGTCCTAGCGCCTTAGTGGCGGTTTCAATGGTGTAAGGGTCAGTCCAGCCATTCGGCGAGTTTCCAGCCCAGTGTTTGCGTGTAGGCCGGCTGGTCGGGATCGGCCCACAGACTGGAAATCGCCTGGTCGGCGGCGGTCATGCCGCTTGCCAGGCCACCCGAGATGGTATAGTCGCCCTGCTCGTCACCGGTGATGGCTTGCCCGAGGGCCCCGACACCTTCATCGAGAAGGCGTCCCAGTGCGTACCCGCCGGCCCCCGCGCCTGCGACCGCAGCTGCTGGGCCAAGCGATGCCGTGCTCGCGCCGAGCATGCCCGCGGTGCCCACGCCGCCTGAGAAGGCACCTAGTGCGCTGAATAGCGCGTCGGTGCCGCCGGTCAGGCGATCGCCGAAGGTGGCGGAGTTGAGCATTTGGTCCACACCCGTGTAGGTGCCATACAGGCCGGTAGCCAGGCCGACGGGACCCAGGAAGTTGTTCAGGCTTTGCACACCGGAGCCCGCTCCGCGGGCTAGCGTATCCGCGATCGGACTGACGCCAGCGGCCTGTGTCCCGCGTGCAGACTCCATGATCAGGCTTGTGCCCAACCCTACAGAGCCCGCTGTGTTGGAGGCGAAGTTGTATGCGTCTTCTAGCCATCCGCGCTGCACGGTCTGGGTAGGTGTGGCGGGCGCTGCCCTCGGCGCCTGGGTGGGCGAGGCGGCTACGGCCTCGGCCTCATGCTCGAAGTGATCATCTGTCGGCCCCACGGTGAGGGGGCCGCTTGTCGTCATCGTCTGTTGTTGGATGACGTGCGTCAACTCGTGCCTCAGGACGCCTTCATCCGTCGGGCTTGCCAACTCACTAAAGAAGATATCGTTGCCCAACGTGAAGGCTGAGGCCCCGACACTCAGGCTTAGCACGTTGGCCTCCGCATCGTCGTGAACGCGGACGTCCTCCAGATCTACGCCGAAGTTGGCTTCCATCCGAGGTCGAACGCTGCTGTCGAGCCCTTGCCCGCCGCCGAGACGGCTGTAGATGCGGCTCGCCAGCGCGTTGCTCACTGGCCCGCCCGCCATCCCGACTTCGGGCTGGGCCCAGAGCGAGTTCTCATCTTCGGCGAGCATGCGCGCGATCTGAGCGTTGCCGACGGTCTGTTGCAGCTGCTGGATGGGGTGTACTTGCTGGGCTGCCATCGGGCCTGATTCGTGCTGCGTGCTCTGTGCCTTGGCTGTTCGATGCTTCTGCTCAGCCGCGGATTGCTGTTTGGTCATACGACCTCCTTTGAAGATCTCTCAGATCCTGTGCCAATGGTGAGGTCTCCCTCGTTCACAAGCCGTCCCATCTTCTGCAGCTCCCGACGCGTGCTGTGCAACAGATGCGCCATCGTCAGCGTGCCGCCGTCGGCGGCTGCCAGATAGGCAGCGCTGACCAGAATGTTGCGGATGTTGCCCCCGGCGAGCTTGAACCTCTTCGCTAGCAGCTCAAAATCGATGTCTGCTGTTCGGGGTACCTCCGACGGATAGAGCGTCTTCCAGATGCGCAAGCGGTCCTCTGCCTCGGGGAAGGGAAAACTGACTGCGAACTGCAGTCGGCGGGTGAAGGCTTCGTCGAGGTTGCCTCGCAGGTTGGTGGCCAGGATGGTCACGCCATCGTAAGCCTCCATCCGCTGCAGGAGATAGCTGACCTCGATATTGGCGTAGCGATCGTGGGAGTCCCGCACTTCAGAGCGCTTACCGAAGAGCGCGTCAGCCTCGTCGAAGAAGAGGATGGCGTTGCTCTGCTCCGCCTCGCGGAAGATGCGCTCGATGTTCTTCTCCGTCTCACCGATGTATTTGCTCACCACTGTGGAGAGGTCGATCCGGTAGAGATCCAGCCCCAGCTCACCCGCGATGATCTGGGCGCCCATCGTTTTGCCCGTGCCGGGTGGCCCGGAGAAGAGGACCGTCACACCCCGGCTCGAGGTGAGCTTCTTTTCCAAACCCCAATCATCAAGCACCTGCGGCCTGCCCCTTACGGTGCCGATGATCTCGTGCAACAGGGCCAGCTGATCATCCGGCAGGATGATGTCCTCCCACCCGTACCGGGGCGTGATCTTGTTGGCCAACTTGGCCAGACGTGGGTTAGAATGGGCTCGGGCTGCTGCGAAGAGCCCTTCCGCGGTGAGTCCGTTATCCGTTGGCTCCTCGCGCTCATTCCCGACAGCGATTGCATGATCCCGCGCGGTCGCCACGGCATCCCGGATCTGACCACTGGTGAGGGCAAACTGCCCCGCCAGGGCGTCAAGCGCCTCGCCCGGCAGGGTCACCGCAGTGTCGCCGATGAAGTGAACCCATAGTTCGCGCCGCTGGTCGTAGTCTGGTACGGGAAAGGCTACTTCGATCATGATGCGGTTGCGCGGGGTTCCTTTGGGAACCCAATGGGTTCGCCCGGCGATAACAGCCGGACCGGCGAAGGCGGTGATTGCATACAGGAGCTCGGGCGGTGTTGCCTCCTCGATTAGGCAGGCGTCCCAGCCTGCCAACATCGGCAGCGCGTTGATCAACCGCGCTTCCCGCAGGGCCAGCTGTACCGCGCGCTGAGGCGCCAAGTTCTCATGAGCAATCAGGTGTTCTAGATCGACGATCATCAGCAGACGCTCATGTTCACGAGCTAGAACTGCAGCCGCGGCACGCTGGATGTCCGCATCGATACCGTGGAAGAGGTAGAGGCCACCTTTGACGGAGGCAAGCGCTTGTGCCAGGTCCGCGCTGACAAAAGCTGCTGGGATTTCTGGCGGAACCTGGTGGACGCTGAGGTGCCCTGCCAAGGCTGTGTGAGGGCGGTACCGGCCCAGGAGCCAGGCCACGAGGCCCTC
>JAFGNI010000385.1 GCA_016927095.1 Anaerolineae bacterium
GCCAACAGGATGGGATCCGAACTACGGTGCCGGGCGAGTCAACGCGGCGACAGCGCTTGCTCAAGCCATCGGGCTACAGACGCCTGAACTTCACGCCATCGCCAACCCCGACCGTGATGAATCCTTCTTGGTGGACTGGTCGGAAGTCGCCGAGGCGACGAGCTACAGCCTGCAGAGAGATGACACGATCAATTTCGGCTCACCGGTGATGCAGTATGCCGGCAGTGACAGCCAGACGACGATCACCAGCCATCCCACCGGCACGTGGTATTATCGCGTCCGAGCAGAGCAGGCGGGAGGGCTTGTCACCAGTGACTGGAGTGCCCCGCAGAACGTCATTGTGGGATTGGATACCCCCACCGCTCCCGGCTTCATCAGCGATGGCACAAACACCTACACCGTCACCTGGGATAGTGTGATCGCGGCTACAGCCTACCGCCTTCAGGAGTCCCAAGCGCCGGACTTCTCCGGGGCGACGACCTATGAGATCGGCAATGCCCTGAGCTACGGCGTCGTCGACCAGGAAGGGGGCACCTGGCACTATCGCGTCCAGGCCTACAATGCAACGATCGCCGGCGCTTGGAGCGAGGGAAGCGCACTGACGGTCGTGCCCCAGGCACCCACGCTGCTCCCCCTTGTCACCGGTGTCGTTTCTGATGCCTATACGCTCACCTGGAGCTCAGTGCCGGGCGCCGATGGCTACCGAGTGCAGGAGGCAAGCGCGCCTGACTTCCAGGATGCGAACACACGGTACCTAGGGCCTGGCACAGTTTATGAGGTGACGGGCCAACCGGGCGGCGACTGGATCTATCGGGTCCAGGCGTACAATGCGGCAGGCTACAGTGCTGCCAGCAACGCGAAGAGCATCACGGTTCCGGCCTCGCCTGTGCCGGCACCGGTGCTGCAACCCATTGTTGATGATGATCGCGACGGCACCTTTGCCATCACCTGGTCCCCGGTGACTTCGGCGACAGGCTACATCCTTGAGGAAAGCGCCACGCCGTGGTTTGAGAGCCCGGCAGTGGCCTACACAGGCTCGGAGGCCCGGAGGGATGTCATCGAGCAACCGCTGGGAATGTGGTTCTATCGCGTGCGAGCGCGGGCCGAGGAGAGCGACAGCCCGTGGAGCGCGCCGCAATCGATCTTCGTCGCCGATTACGTCTTTCTGCCCCTCGTGATGCGAACGTCGCAGCCCTGACGTGCGAGTGAGTTGTCCAGTTGCGCCAAACCATGGGACCGGAACTCTCCTGACTAGAGGATACCGTACCGCGCTGCCTGCCAATAGACAAACTGTTGCCGGAGAGTATAATCCTCCTGACGCCTACGCAGCCACCGACTAGACCTGGGAGGATAGGATGGCACAGCCTGTAAGCTCGGGCGGCGCCCAATACATCGCCGCCATCGATCAGGGCACCACCGGCACGCGATGCATTCTCTTCGATCACAATGGGCACCCCGTCATCTGGGCCTATGAAGAACACGAGCAGATCTATCCCCAGCCAGGATGGGTCGAGCACGACCCCCTAGAGATCTGGGACAAGACGCAGAAGGTCATCCACCAGACCCTCACCCAAGGCAACATTCCCAGCGGCAAGATCGCCGCCGTGGGCATCACGAACCAACGCGAGACGACGGTCGTCTGGGACCGCAAGACCGGCAAGCCGCTCACCAATGCCATCGTCTGGCAGGACACACGGACGAAGCAGATCTGTGATGCCCTGGCGGAGGATGGCGGGCAGGATCGCTTCCGTGATAAGGTAGGGCTGCCGCTCGCCACCTACTTCGCCGGACCGAAGCTGGCCTGGATGCTGGAGAACGTACCCGGCGTGCGGGAGGCAGCCGAGCGAGGCGATGCGCTCTTCGGCACCATGGACAGCTGGGTGATCTGGTGGCTCACCGGGGGGCCGCAGGGTGGCGCTCACGTCACGGATGTGACCAACGCCAGCAGGACCTTGCTGATGGACCTACGGACGCTAGACTGGGATGACGAGATCCTGCAGATTCTGCGGATCCCCCGCTCGGTAGTGCCGGAGATCCGCGCCTCCAGCGCCCGTCGTCCTTACGGCTTCACGCAGCAGGATGGCCCTTTCGGTGAACGTCTGCCTGTCACGGGGGCGCTGGGCGATCAACAAGCAGCGCTCGTCGGTCAGACCTGCTTCACGCCCGGCGAGGGCAAGAACACGTACGGCACCGGCTGCTTTATGCTGCTCAACACGGGCACGGAGATTGTGCCGTCAGAGCGGGGTCTGCTAACCACATTGGGCTACAAGTTCGGCGACGCGCCGGCGGTCTATGCCCTGGAGGGCTCCATTGCTATTACCGGCGCACTGGTCCAGTGGCTGCGCGACAACCTCGGGTTCTTCACGCGGGCTCCCCAGGTGGAAGAACTGGCGCGCGAGGTTGAGGATGCCGGCGGCATGTACATCGTGCCGGCGTTCTCCGGCCTCTTCGCACCCTATTGGCGCAGTGATGCCCGGGGCGTGATGGTCGGGTTGACCCGCTACATCAACAGACATCACATCTGCAGGGCAGCTCTGGAATCCACTGCCTATCAGACCCACGACGTGGTCGAGGCGATGGAAGCCGACTCCGGTGTCGCCCTCAAGACCCTGAAGGTCGACGGCGGGATGGTTGCCAACGAGCTCCTCATGCAGTTTCAGGCCGACATCCTGGATGTGCCCGTCGTGCGTCCCACCGTGACCGAGACCACCGCCCTGGGTGCAGCGTATGCCGCCGGCCTAGCTGTCGGGTTCTGGGAGAACACCGACGCCCTACGCCGGAACTGGGACGTCGACCGCACGTTTGAGCCGGCGATGTCCCCGGAGGAGCGCAAAGCACTTCTGGCAGGCTGGAAGAAGGCAGTTGAGCGCACCTTTGGGTGGGTGGAAGGGTAGGGCACGCCGTATGGCGCAACGAAGCATAGCTGCCGTCATCCTGGACCTGGACGGCGTCCTCACCGACACAGCGGAGTACCACTTCCAGGCCTGGAAACGCCTTGCCGAAGATGAGGGCATCTCCTTCACCCGTGAGGACAACGAAGCGCTGCGTGGCGTCTCGCGCCGCCGTTCCCTGGAGCTGCTGCTCGGCGACTATGCCGGGCGCTACAGCGAGGCCGAGATCCAGGAGATGATGGCGCGCAAGAATGACACCTATCGCCAGTTGCTGCAGACGATAACGGAGAAGGATTTCCTCCCTGGGGCTCGCCGGCTTATGGCTGAGATCCGGCAACGCGGCCTCAAGATGGCGATCGGTTCGGCAAGCAAGAACACGCAAACGGTGCTCGCGCGCCTTGGCATTGAGGAAGCCTTCGATGTCATCGCCGACGGATACAGCGTCGAGCGCGGCAAGCCCGCGCCCGACCTTTTCCTCTACGCTGCAGCGCAGATGGAGGTCTCCCCGGAGCAGTGCGTTGTCGTTGAAGATGCAGCATCCGGCATCGATGCGGCGCTGGCGGCGGGCATGATCGCCGTCGGGATCGGTCCCGAGGACCGTGTCGGGCACGCACATATACGCTTTGATACAACCGCAGACATTGAATTACCCGAAGTCCTGGAGATAGACCCCTAGATCGCGCGTCACTGGCAGTTCAGGAGACGCTTTTCGAGGTGAATATGCAGGTAAGCTCAGAAGAGAACTCGTACGACCTCATCATTGTCGGAGCCGGTGTGGTCGGCGCGATGACTGCCCGCTTCCTCTCCCGGTACGATCTGAAGATCCTGTGGATCGAGAAAGAAGCGGACATCTGCACGGGCGCCACGTCGGCGAACTCCGCCATCATCCACGGCGGTTACGCGGCACACCCTGGCACGCTCAAAGCGGAGATGAACGCGAAGGCCATCTCCATGTGGGACCAACTCGCTGCGGAGCTGAACTTCGGGTTCAGCCGCTGTGGCACCTACGTGGTCGCCGTCGGC